>JAISGB010000178.1 GCA_031263335.1 Eubacteriales Family XIII. Incertae Sedis bacterium | reverse complement strand
CCCATCACGTCGTCCCCCTTCCGCCCGGCGCGCGGAGAGATTTGAGCGCGTCCACAACTTCTTCCATGCGCATGGCGCGCGAACCCTTGACCAAGTATACATCCCCGGGCCGTGTCTGTCCCGCGAGGAAATCGGACGCCGACGCGTTGTCCGCAAAATGCGCCCTCCGTTCCGTCGGCATACCCGCGTCCGCCGCCCCGACGGCAATGTCCTCCGCCTTGCCTCCCACCGTGATCAACAGATCCGCGCCGGACTTCACCGCAAACGCGCCCACAGCCCGGTGCAGAAGGGGGGAGTCCCCGCCCAATTCATTCATGCCGGCCAATACGGCGATCTTCCGAGCGCCGCGCACCACCGCGAGGTATTCCAACGCGCTCCGCATGGACGCGGGTCCGGCGTTGTAGACGTCGTCGATCACCTTGATCCCGGCCCGCTCCAGCAATTGCAATCTGTGCGGCGCGCGACGCGCGACGCGCAATGTCTCAGCGACCCGATCCATGCCGATCCCCAACTCATGTACGACGGCCGCGGCGAGGCCGGCGTTCACGGCATTGTACAGACCCGCCGCGGGCAGGACGAACCGCCGCGTATGTTCTCCGTGGATCATCTCAAACGCGATCTCCGTTTCATTGATATATTTCGCGTCCGACACCCTGAAATCACATGTCGCGTCCTCACCCGCAGTCACGAGCCGGTAATTTCGGCCCGGCATGTCCGCGAACCGCCCGAGGCGGGGATCGTCGCCATTGACGACGAGGACGCTGTGTTCGTCGAAGAAGGTCGCTATCTCCGCCTTTGCCTCAAAGACGCCGTCCTCGTCGTCGAAATTTTCGCGGTGGGACAGGCCCACGTTGGATATGACGGCGATGTCGGGACGACCGATCTCGACCAAGCGCCGAATCTCCCCCGCATGGTTCATGCCCATCTCCAAGACCAAGACCTCCGTGTCCGCGTCCATCGCCAATATCGTCCGAGGCACGCCGATGTGGTTGTTGAAGTTCTTTTCGGATCGAACGGTACGGCGGCGGGTCTCGCAGACGGAGGCGATCATGTCCTTCAGGGAGGTCTTGCCGACGCTGCCCGTCACGCCGATCGTCCTCGGGGCGATGAGGGCGCGGTAATAAGCCGCCAGATCCTGATAGGCGATCAGGGTATCGGCGACCCCGATCACGTTGCCGTCGAAATCCGCCGGCGCCGCGTCGAACCGCGAAACCATGAGCGAACGGCATCCGCGCGCGACGGCCTGTGAAAGGAAATCGTGGGCGTCAAAACGCGCCCCGGCCAACGCGACGAACAGGTCGCGCGGGAATACCGTCCTCGAATCCGAGGAGACGCCTCGGTAGGTATCCGCCTCTTCTCCGCGCAACAACCGTCCGCCCACGGCACGTATCGTTTCTCCGACGCTCAACTCCTTCACATGTTCTCCGTTCCCGATCGCCTCGCCATCCGTCTTACTCGCTGTACAGGTACACGGTCCCGCCCTTGTCAACGGAACCGCCCGGTTTGGGATACTGATCCGCTACCGTGAAATCCTCCTCGACTCGTTCACCCTGGACCGAATAGTTCAGTTCCAAGGAGAGCAAGATGCTCTCCGCTTCGCTCGCGGGTTTTCCCGTGAGTTCGGGCAAGACGATCTCGGATCGTTGGCGGTTGGCCTTTTCCTCATCCGTATACTCGGGCTTGATGTTCATATAGCGAAGGATCTCCTCCGTGATCTCGCGAACGGCCGGCCCCGCCGTGGTGCTGCCGTATTCGCCCACGCGAGGATTGTCCACCACCACGAGTACGACGAAGCGAGGATCGTCTATGGGCGCGATCGCGATCGTGGAGCCGACGACGTCACGGGTCGAATACTCGCCGTTCACCAACTTTTGCGCCGTTCCCGTCTTGGAGCCGATCCGATAGCCCGGCACGTTCGCCACCTGTCCGCCGGCTTCTCTCGTCACATACTCCATGATGTTCTTCACTTCGTCGGCGGTCTGTTGCGAAATGACCTGCCGGAGTATCTTCGTCGGAAACTCATGCACGATATTGCCCGCTTCGTCGCTGAGCGCTTTCACGAGCCGAGGCTTCATGAGATTGCCGTTGTTGCCGATGGCGCAAACGGCGTTTGCCATCTCGATGGCCGTGATATTGAGGCCCATGCCAAACGACATGGTCGCCAAGCCCACGGGTCCCGAAATCTTCTTGTCCTGGATCAGCGGGGACGCCTCCCCCGGAAAATCGACGCCCGTCCTGTCCGTCATGCCGAACAGCTCGAGGTATTGATAGAATTTATCGTACCCCATCTTCTGGATGACCTGCATCATAGCGGGGTTGCAGGAATTTCCGATGGCCTCGGCCACGGTCTGATCCCCGTGCGAGCGCGGATAATTCCAACATTTTATCTCGCGATCCTCCACCTGATAGAAACCTTTGCAGGTGACATGGGAGTCGGGAGTGACGGCGCCCGTCTCCAAGGCGGATGAGACGGTGACCAACTTGAACACCGATCCGGGTTCATACAGATCGCTGACGACGGGATTGCGCCAGATGGCGTTCAGATACTCCGTCTTTTGCTCGTCGCCCAACTGCGCGAATTCCGCCTGCGCCGCCTCGCCCAAGGGCGTACCCGGGTCGTTCGGATCGAACTCCGGATAGGCGGCCATTCCCAGAATATCTCCGTTTTTCGGATCCATGATGATACACTCGACCCTGTCGGCCTGCGTCCTCTCGTAGGCTTTCGCGATGCTTTCCTCCGCGTAATATTGGATGGTCTCATCGATGGTGAGCACCACATTGCGCCCGTTCTCCTGCGCGTGGCTCTCCTGTTGGCCTTCGCTCAGCGGATTGCCCTTGATGTCCGTGCTCATAATGCGGCGTCCGACGGTACCCGTAAGGTATTGATCGTATTCCAGTTCGATGCCGCTCTGCCCTTTTCCGTCCCGATTCACACTCCCGAGGATGTGCGCGGCAAAAGCGCCCAAAGGATATTGCCGTTTGGAGGCGTCCTCCGCCTCGATGATCATGACGCCCTTCTTCTCGATGCCCGTGCGGATCGATTCCATCTGCTCCTTGTTGACGTCCTTGGCGATGCTGACGCGGTTGCTGTCCGAGTTCATCTTTTCCACGATCTCCGCCCGATCGATCCCGAGGGAGGCGGAAAGGATATCCGCCGCCGCCGCGCGCTGTTCCTCCCGATATTTGGGATCGACGGGATCGCTGTCGTTATAGGGTTTCAGCCGAACGAACACGCGATAGCTCGCGGTACTCACGGCGAACGTCTTCAAGTTGCGATCCAAGATCGCGCCGCGTTTGGGCGGGATGATCTCGTCCTTCGTCTGCGTTTCCACGGCCTTGTTTGCATACATGTCGGTGTTGATGATCTGGATCCAACCGATCCGCACGGTAAGCCCGACAAACAGAAGAACGATCACCGCAAACGCGATAATCATCCTCCGTTGAATTTTATCAAGTCCGGGGACTTTGCGTCTCCCCCCCTTATGAACCATACGCTTTCTCCTTGATGGATTGCGCCATGTCCGTCGGCGCAAGCTCCATCTCCGCAAGATATTTCAGTTGGGTTCCCGCAGGATAGATCATGCCCAACTCTGCGGTCGCCCTCTGCTCGATCGTCTTGATGTTGCGCCCTCGCTCGATCGAGAGGCGCAGGTTGTCGATGTCGTCGTCGATCGCCGCAGACTGCGCGTTAACCTTATTGATGTCCCGTTGCATGGAGGCGCCGTAGGCCGTCAGGAAGATGACGCCGAGGAACAGGGCGCCGACGACAAAGACGGTGATGACCAAGCGTATCTTTTCCGCCGCCGTCATCTGTACGATGTGGGACAGACGGACGGGGATCGCGGTTATGTCAAGCTGTGGCGCGACGGACGCGCGGCGCGGCGCGGATCCGGAAGCCGCGGCGGATCGCCGTTCGCCCATCGATCGTGCGGACGCGCGCGCGTCGACGCCTTCGGCGGCATAGGAACCCGCGTCCCTGCGATACG
>JAISGB010000092.1 GCA_031263335.1 Eubacteriales Family XIII. Incertae Sedis bacterium | reverse complement strand
GAGGGGGAATGACAATTGGCGAACGTCGAAGCGATTGAACTGGCGAGAAAAGCGAAAAAAGGCGACAGGAAAGCGTTTGAAGCGCTTTGCGAATTGAAATCGAAGAATATCCTTTTCATGGCGTTCGGCATCCTCGGCGACTATCACGCGGCAGAGGATGTGGCGCAGGAAACGATACTCACGATGTTCAATTGTATTCGCCAATTGCGCAGCCCCGAAGCCTTTGAGGCGTGGATGATACGCATTGTGAGGTCAAAATGCATCAAACATTTAAAGGCGCGTTCAAATTTCCGGGATGCCGTCGATATCGACGATGAGGATTCCGAGGTCGATGTCGAGGAAAACGACAGGGAATTTTTGCCGGAGGCGTACGCGGAGGACAAGGAGCTGGGACGGTCGCTGTATGACGCAATCATCGAATTGCCCCGAAAAAAACGGGAAGCGATCCTCATGTATTATTATGAACAACTGAGTTACAAGGAAATCGCGAAGATTACGGACACGTCGGTAAAGACGGTTGCTTCGAACATATCAAGGGCGAGAAAGATGATTAAGGATATATTGGAAGAACAAGAAAAGAAAGCGCAGGGAATGACGTCCGCGTCGTCCGCATTGGTAATCAGCCGCGTACTCAGCGAACAGGCGTCACAGCGGGTACCGGAGGCGGCGCTTTCGGTTTTTCGCGCGAGATGGATCGGGTCATTGCAACCGCTCAAATATCCCATCGCGCAAATCGGTCTGATCGCAAAGAACGCGGCGATTGCGGCGATCTGCACGACGGTCGTCGCCGGAGGCGCCGTCGGCGTCACCATGTATTTCGACGATACGCAAACGATACCGCCCGTCGAAGCGCAACCCGTGGTACAGAAAAGCGTCACCCCCATCCCGTCGGCGGCGATCGACTTTGCGGACGCGGATTGCGCGTGCGGCCATCTCAATCCCGGGACGGCGGTCCTGCACTTGACGGAATTCAGTTCCGCCGACGCGGAACCGCAATGGACGGTCACGAGCGAGGATACGGGAGAGGTATTTGCCACAGGTCTCGGTTACGAGGTGTCGGACATATTTGCTCGGTTGAAAGAGGAAACGCGCGCGGGCAGATACGTGCTGTCTTTCAACACGATCGACGCCAAAGGCGGCACTGTAACCGCGCACAGGGTATTTGAAATTCAAATTACCGCATAAATATTTCGCCCGAATGTAGACTTCCCGCCCGAGACTTAGTATAATGTACTTCGTGAGCAAGGACGAGGTATAGCTCAGCTTGGTAGAGCGCTACGTTCGGGACGTAGAGGCCACAGGTTCAAATCCTGCTACCTCGACCATATCGAGTGTCCTTATGGGACTTGAACTGCGGTTTTTGCGCAAACCCCATATCGCCACTCGCACCATATAAACGAGGCCCGCTTTTCGATAAAAATGTTCGAAAAGCGGGCCTCGTTTTACCATACAATTTGTTTTTTGAATTCTTCCGGATATTTTCACAAAGAAACAGAAGCCGAAAACTTTCAATGCGAACAGGCGTGTTGCCAATGTTGGTTGGTAAGATGGAAACGCGCCCTTTGCCATACAATCCCACGCAAACAGATCGGAATATTATAAATTAAATTTTCAAATTTGGATTGATATTGTTCCGATAATGTGTTGTACTATTTTACAGGAAAGCGAGGTACAGCCGATGGATTACATGACAGTAAAGCAAGCCGCAGAGCAATGGGGCATTTCCGACAGACGCGTCCGACTTCTCTGCGCAGAGGGAAAGATAAACGGAATTGTCCGCAAAGGGCGCGGATATTTAATTCCCACCGATACATTAAAGCCGATAGACGGGCGCAGTCTTCGGGGAAAGGAGATACCCGAACAATATGCAGCTCTTTTTTCATCTGTGGACGCGATGAAAGCCGAGCTTGGCCGCCGCCGCCCGCTCACACAAGGCGAATTGAAGCGCTTGCAGGATGAATTTCTCGTTGAGTTCACGTACAACTCAAACGCGATTGAGGGAAACACGCTCACGCTCAAAGAAACCGCGCTTGCCCTGGAGGGTGTGACCATTGACCAAAAGCCGCTCAAAGAGCACTTGGAAGCGGTAGGCCATCGGGACGCATTCCTTTACGTTACCGAATCGGTAAGCGAAAAAACGCCGATTTCCGAACGGGTCATCCGCGACATTCATGCTTTGGTGTTGATGGACAGACCTGAAGATAAAGGCGTATATCGCCGTATCCCCGTAAAAATCATGGGAGCGTTCCACGAACCTCCGCAACCGTATCTCGTTCCGGTCCGGATGGAACAGCTTGTCGCCGGATTAACGTATAACAAAAGGCACGACATTGAAAAGGCGGCGTTGTTTCATCTGAATTTTGAGGGGGTTCATCCCTTTATCGACGGCAATGGGCGCACGGGCAGACTGCTTTTGAATCTCATGCTTATGCAGGCGGGATACCCGCCCATCAATGTGAAATTTGCGGACAGAAAGCGGTATTACGCTTGCTTTGACAGCTATTATCGTGATAACGACGCTTCACCCATGATTGCAATGGTCGTGGAATATACCGGAGAGCGGCTCATGCAAATGCTCCAAATCCTGCAAAGTCAAAGCGATTGATAAATTCCCCGTAACCGGCGAAAATTGTATTATTAATGATACAATAAATCAACGCATAAATCACGTTGCAACATCACGCGACTTCCGAAAGACAGGAAATACCGCACGGAGGCAAGTAACATCCAAATGCCGCACGATCATTTTGCGCTTTGCGCAAAATCGCGCATGGCCGAAGCCTGAAACAAGTTTCCTACTTGTAAGCCTATCCACGTAGGTATATACTTACATGAGTAGTCATGTACGCATAGTCCTGTATACATAGTCCTGTATGCATATGCATGCACACCGATGTTTCGGTCGGTCGCAACCGGCCGGAATCTCCAATGGGAGGGCGGATGGACGTCGGAAACGCCGAATTTGACCGGATCACGGATCGGAGGAATACCGATTCCCTCAAGTACGACTGCGCGGCCCAACGGGGGATGCCGGAGGGGTTGATCCCCCTCTGGGTTGCGGACATGGATTTCAGGTCGCCCGCGCCCGTGCGGGACGCCCTGTCCCGCGTTGCGGACCGCGGCGTCTTCGGCTATACCGTGCCGCAGGACGACTACTATGCGGCGGTGACGGCTTGGTTCGCCGAGCGCCACGATTACCGCTTCCCGCGCGAGCACATCATCACCGCGCCCGGCGTCGTCTTTGCGTTGGCCATGGCGGTACGCGCCTTCACGGACGAAGGGGACGGCGTCCTCATCCAACGCCCCGTCTACTATCCGTTCACCGAGGTGATCACGGACAACAACCGCCGGCTCGTCAACAGCCCGCTTCGGTGGAACGCGAACGACGGTCGCTATGAACCGGACTTTGAGGACATGGAGCGCCGTATCGCGGGCGACGATGTACGGCTCTTTCTGTTGTGCAACCCGCACAACCCCGTCGGCAGGGTATGGACGGCAGACGAACTCAGGCGGATGGGGGATATCTGCGCGCGACACGGTTGCGTCGTCGTCTCCGACGAGATCCATTGCGACTTCACCTTCCCGGGTTTCAAGCACACCGTATTCCCGTCGATACGGGATGAATTCGCGCAGCACTGCGTCCTCTGCACCTCGCCGAGCAAGTCCTTCAATCTGGCGGGGCTTCAGATATCTAACATCGTTATCGCGAACAAGTCCCTGCGACGCGCGTTCAGGGACGAGATATCGAAGGCGGGATACAGTCAGCCGAGTCTGCCGGGTATCGTCGCCTGCAAGGCCGCGTACGGCGAGGGCGGCGCTTGGCTCGACGCGCTGAAGGGTTATCTCCTCGGCAACTTGGATTTTCTGCGGGATTTTCTGCGGACGCGCATCCCCGAGATCGGACTCATCGAACCCGAGGGGACCTATCTCCTATGGCTCGATATGCGGAAATTGGCCGCGACGCGCGACGCGGCGCGCAAGCTCATCGTGGACGGCGCCGGCCTGTGGTTGGACGACGGAAGTATGTTCGGCCCGGAGGGGGAAGGGTTTCAACGCGTCAACATCGCCTGTCCCCGCGCGATCTTGGAACAGGCTTTGGAACGCTTGTCCGTCGCCGTTGACGGCGTGAATGTAGAATAGAATATTGAAGGAGGAAATCACTATGGGAAAGAAGGTATTGGTATTGGGCGTCGGCGCGCAGGGTTCGACCGTGGCGCAACGCTTGGACGAAGAACCCAATGTGGAAGAGATCATCTGCGCGGATTACGATCCCAAGGCCGTGAATGAATTGGTCGGTATCCTCGGAAAGGCGAGGGGAATGTCCGTGGACGCGTCCGATACGGGCAGCATCATCGAGGCGGCGAACGGCGTCGATCTCATCGTCAACGCCCTGCCGCTGTTGTTCGGCAAAAACGCCTTGGACGCGGCCGTCGCCGTCAAGGCAAACTATCAGGATTTTGCCGCCGCCGAGGGCATGTTCACCGGGACCTTGGACGACGACTGGGTGGAGGGCATCAAGTATATGTACCGTGAATACGGCCCGAAATTCCGGGAGGCCGGTAAGTTGGCCGTCGTCGGCACCGGTTCCGCGCCGGGACTCATCTGCGCGGCGACGCGCGTCGCCGTGCGGGAATTGGACAGTTGCGACACGATACTCAACATCATATATGAGGGTGTGGAGTCCAAGCGATTCCAACCGTTCTGGTGGTCTCCCGTGACGGCGCTCAGCGACATGAGCGAGGACGCCTTCGCCTATATCGACGGCGAGATCGTACGGACGCCGGCCTTCGGCCTACCCGTCCGCCGAACATACGACTATTTGGACGATGAGGTCAAATGCGTGGAGCACGCCCATGACGAACCCGTCTATATGGGACTCAACGCGAAGGAATACTTCAAGGGCGCGAAGAACATCTATTTCAAATACGGCGGCGTGGGCATCCGATTCGCGGAACCCCTGTACCGAGCCGGCTTGCTCTCCAAAAAGGAGGAGACATTCAACGGCCAAACGATCGTACCCTTCGATTTCGTATTGAACCATGTGCCGCCCGCACCAAAATTCAAGGACGAGATCAAGGCCATCATAGAGGAAGGACTCATCTCCGATACCGGCTGTATGGTCGTCGAAGCCTACGGAAAGAAGGCGGGGCAAGATGTCAAGGTCGAAACCCATGTATACGCGCCCGGCCTCGAGGACTCCTTCGCGCGCGCGGGCATCTCGTCCGAGATGTATATCACGGGGCAAGGCGGTTTCCTGTTCACGAAGATGTTCGTGAACGATCGATACGAACAGAAGGGGCTGATCACATCCGACATGCTCACCTACCCCGAGGTCGACTACTATTTCGAGAAAGCCGCGGAATTGGACATCACATTGGAGACGAAGCTGTTTGAACTATAACACAAAAATATCCAACGAAACCGTTCAAATCAAAACTACACAACGGTCGCGATAGTTTTGATGGAGTTCGGGTTCCAATACGGATTTGACTCCCGGAGCGTACACGAACGTACGTGAGGAAGGCAAATCCGCATTGGGTTCCGGAATACGCAAAAATAGCGTGACCGTTGTGTAGTAACCATATACTATGCGAAGCGGCGGATTTCATCCATCAACGCGGCAAACCCCTCCAATGCGGTTGCCGCGTTTTTCAATGCGGCCACGCCGGGTTCACCCTTGAAGTACCAACCGACATGCTTCCGCATTTCACGCGTCGCGACATACTCCCCCTTGGTTTCGGCGATCATCCGCGCGTGACGGATGAACATCTCGGCCTTCTCCGCCCTGCTCGGACGGGACGCCCGTATCTCCGCGTCGTCCGCGCCGTCGAGAAGCGCCCGCGCCTCGCGGAATATCCACGGATTGCCCAACGCGCCCCGCGCGATCATCACGCCGTCACAGCCGGTTTCGGCCAACATGCGCACGGCGTCCGAGGCGTCCATCACGTCGCCGCTGCCGATAACGGGGACATTCAGCGCCGCTTTCACCTCGGCGACGACGCCCCAATCGGCGTGGCCGCTGTAATATTGCTCCCGCGTCCTGCCGTGGACGGCGACCGCCGCCGCACCCGCGTCCTCCATGAGCCTCGCGAACGTCTGCGCGTTGATATTGTCCGCGACGAAGCCCGCCCGTATCTTGACCGTGACAGCCTTGCCCGACCGCGCGGCCTTGGCCGCCATCGCTTCCACGACGCGGGCGGCGCGCGCGGGCGTCCGCATGAGGGCGGATCCCTCCCCGTTCTTCACGACCTTCGCCACGGGACAACCCATGTTGACGTCGATGAGGATATCCGGTTCGTCCGCAAGCCCTTCCGTTGCGGCGGCCATGACCTCGGGTTCGCTGCCGAACAGCTGTATCGCGGCGGGTTTTTCCGTTTCATCGACCCGCAACAGTTCCCGCGTCTTC
>JAISGB010000103.1 GCA_031263335.1 Eubacteriales Family XIII. Incertae Sedis bacterium | reverse complement strand
GTTGTCCACCTCATTGAAGCCGGGCGAGGAGATATTCACCTCCGCGTTGCAGTTTCCGGAGCATCCCGCCGGGGAGAATTTCGGTACGGTTTGGAAGGGTGGGGTTGCGCAGGCCTTTGTCGGCAGCATCGTGATCACGCTGTGTTCGGTCATCGGGCTGATTGTCATCGGCTCGCTCTGTTCATATGTGTTGGCTCGGCGCAAGGGGCGGCTCAGCAATGGCCTGTACATCATGTTCATGATGGGAATCATCATCCCGTTTCAACTGAGCATTATCCCGCTCTATGTCAGCTTTCATTCCGTGGGGCTTACGGGGAATTATCTCGGCATGATCATCCTATGGATCGGCGTGTTTATGCCCTTGACGATCATGCTCTACACGGGTTTTGTCCGGCAACTCCCAAGGGACTATGAGGAGGCGGCGCGTATCGACGGCGCGGGGACGTTGCGCATCTTCGTCCGGGTCGTGTTTCCGTTGCTTCGGCCGGTTACCGGATCCGTGGCCATCATCACGGGGCTGTTCATCTGGAACGATTTTTACGCCTCGTTGATCTTTGTCGGCGGAAGCAAGGTGCAGACATTGCCGGTGGCGATCTATTCATTCGTGGGGCAGTATGTGTCCCGTTGGAATTTGGTCTTTGCCGCAATCCTCGTGGCGATCGTGCCTGTTGTGATATTCTTCGTGATGGCTCAAAAACAGATGATCCGCGGCTTTGCGGGCGGAATGAAAGGATAGCGGGATGGCGGGTATCATATTGGAACATGTGACAAAGATATACAACGGCGGCGGCAGGGCGGTGGACGACCTGAATCTCGACATTCGGGACGGGGAGTTTATCGTATTGGTCGGGCCTTCCGGCTGCGGCAAGACGACGGCCTTGCGGATGGTGGCCGGCTTGGAGGAGATCACCTCCGGCACGATCGCCATCGGCGATCGCATTGTCAATGAGATCGATCCCGGGGATCGCGACATCGCCATGGTGTTTCAAAACTACGCGCTCTATCCGCACATGAGCGTCTTCGAAAACATCGCTTTTCCGTTGCGGGCGAAGAAGGTGTCCAAGACGGAAGTTTCGGAACGGGTCAACAAGGTGGCGGCCCAATTGGCCCTCACCGACTATCTGTCTCGCAAGCCGCGCACCTTGTCCGGGGGCCAACGCCAACGGGTCGCGATGGGAAGGGCGCTTGTCCGCGAACCCCACGCCTTTCTCATGGATGAACCCCTGTCCAATCTCGACGCCAAACTCCGTATGCAGATGCGCGCGGAGATATCCGCGTTGCAAATGGGCTTGGGGATCACCACGATCTATGTCACGCACGATCAGGTGGAAGCCATGACGATGGGAACGAAGATCGCGGTCATGCGCTTCGGCGTGTTGCAACAATACGGGACGCCGCAAGAGGTCTATACCGATCCCGCCAACATATTTGTGGCGGGGTTTATCGGTTCCCCGGGCATGAATTTCATGATGGTCGGCGTGCAACGCGACGGAGATCGATATCAATTGGCCTTGCGCAATCAAACCGTGGCGCTGTCCGATGATGTCCTGCGGGAACATCCGGCCTTGGCGTCCTACGCGGATCGCAAGGTGGTATTGGGCATCCGCCCCGAACACCTGTCGCTGTCCGGATCCGCAGGACCCTTCTTCAAGGCGCGGGTGTCCCGTGTGGAACTGCTCGGCGGGGAGAAGCTGATCTATGTTGTGACGGACGCGGAATCCGTCTCGGTCGACGAAGTGTTGAATCTCGACGGCACGGATCCGGCGACCGCGAAAAATTCCGAACAGGACCAAGGAGATTGCGGGGTGAATTTGATCGTGCGGGCGGATTCGTCACAGCCCGTTTCGGCCGGGGACACGGTGACCCTTTCCATGCGGCCGGGTTGCCTTCATTTTTTCGAGCGCTCCGGCGGGAAGTCCATTGCCGTTTAAAAAGTAGGACGGATCGGAAATGAAAGAGAGGGATACGGTATGAAAAAAACGGATCACTGTTACGAACGCGGTTGGAGACGCTACGGGTTTGACAATTTGACATTTAAGGACAAAACCCTCCACGGGTCGGACGAGCCGGTTTCCGTCTCGAACGCCGTTAATCGGGGACTGAACGAAGCGCATATCTCGTTTGCCGTCATCCGACCTACCGACCGGGAAGCGATAGGGATGCACATACACAGGGACGTACCCACCGACGATGATCGGGAGGAGTGGTACGTCATCATCGACGGGGAGGCGGAGCAGACCTTCAGCAACGGGGATGTCGTCCGGTGCCATGCCGGCGATCTGATCGACATATACCCGGGAACGGGACACTCCATACGCGCGGTAAACGGTCCGTGCCGAATCATTTCAATCACCCCGAAGATGTTCGATTACGGACACGCGGCGCCGGATGAATATCCCAAGAGATTCGACCCCAAGATCCGGATCGAAGAGGTGGACGACGTCTGCTGCGTCGTGCGCGCCGTATGTACCGAGTGCGGCGCGGAATGGCGGCGTCCCGAAGGCGCCGGAGGCGCGACGGCGCTGTCCGCTTGGGCGAGAGAACATCGCCACGGTGAACAAGGGGGTGCGGAATGAGATTGGGCGCAAGCAGCAAGGAGCTTTTCGATGCGCGAACGCCGGAGGATCTGGATCGTCTTGCGGAAACATGCGATGTCTACGGTCTGTCGGCCGTGACGGGGCCGTGGGGTTATGACGAGATGAGCGAGGATGAGGTGGCGGCCTACGGTGAACGCGCCGAAAAATTGGGTCTTGTGATCGGCGAATCCCACGCGCGCTCCAATCTGCTCATCCGAGATATCGAAGAGCGAGGCCGCCGGATCGAACGGTTGCGCGAGGGGCTTCGGCTCGCGGAGATCATGGGTTCCCGCAGCGTGTGTATTTTGGTGGGTACCGCAGGTCCGGAGGATCGGCTTGCGGCGCCTCACCCGTTCAATTACACGACCGAGGCGCGCGATCAATTTCGCGAAACCGTTTTGCGCGTGATGGACGGCCTTGATCTGCAAAAGACCTCCTTGCTGATCGAGCCTTGGACGAACACCTTTTTCTATCAACCGGAGGATATTCGCTCGTTTTTGGACAGCGTGGATCATCCTCGGGTCGGCGTGCATCTGGATTTGATGAACATGGTCGATCAATATCACTACTACAGGACGACGGAGTTGATCGACAGGACCTTCGATCTGCTCGCCGGATATATTGGGGCGATCCATTTCAAGGATCTGCGTTGGGATTGGAACCATATGTATTTGAAGTTCGACGAGGTCCCGGTCGGGGAAGGGGTCATCGACTATCGGACGTATCTTCAACGAGTTGCCGCGTTGGGACGTGATACGGCTTGTTTTGCGGAGCATTTTCGGACCGTGGGCGATTTCGCGATTTCCTTCGCGAAACTGCACCGGTTGGCGGCGGAAATCGGCGTCCCGTTCCTGCCGAGGAATGCGCAAACCGCCTGATAGTATGCCCGATATGAAGTTCTCATGCGCCTTTGACGGGCATAGAATAAAGGCAATAACGGTCGAACGTTGACCGGTGGTTTAAGGGAACGAGGAAGAATTGGGAAAAGGAGGAGGAAAATGAAAAAGATCGCAATACGTATGTTGGTGGTTGCCCTTTGTCTAACGATGGGAATGTTTGCCGTCGGTTGTGGAACCGACAACGAAACGCCTGCCGGCGACAGTGACGTCGAAACGGAGAATGTCAGCGGTACGATTACCATATCCCTGATCGAATCAAACAAGCCCGGCATGACGCCCTTGATCGAGGATTTTGAAAAAGCCTATCCGGATATCAAGGTTGAGGCCGAGTTTATCAGCGATCTGAACGCGTATTATTCTCAACTTCCCACCCGTATGGCGGCGGGCAACGGTCCCGATCTTGTGTACATGATCCCGGGGAGCGCCAGCCCGTGCGGCGTCGCCCGTTTTGCGGAAGCGGGTTACCTTCTCGACCTCTCCGATCAGCCCTGGGTTTCGGATATGTATGAACCCACGAAACCCATCATGATGTATGACGACGCGGTGGTAGCCAAGGACATCGGGTTTACGCCATTGGCCGACATGCTGTACAACAAGGATTACTTTGAGGCGAACAATTTGGAGATCCCCGAGACGTTCGATGAATTGGTTGCGTTGTGCAAGCAGATCAGGGCGTTGGACGACGGCGTGACCCCCATATCGTGGGGCGCGGGCGATCCTGCGGTCAACCACAACGACGTGGCTTCCATGTCCGTCAACACCGTATTTTCCGCGAATCCCGATTGGCTTCAAGATCGGAAAGACGGCAAGACGACATTTGCGACCACCGAAGGGTGGAGAACCACGCTCACGCAACTGCAGGAGTTGATCGAGATCGGCGCCTTCAGCCCCGGCGCCGCGGGCGTGAACTTCTCGCAGATGTCCGCCGAGTTTGGCAATGGGCAGACGGCGATGGCCTTTACGGCCGGCGTCATGGCCGGTATGGCC
>JAISGB010000071.1 GCA_031263335.1 Eubacteriales Family XIII. Incertae Sedis bacterium | reverse complement strand
GCTCAACATGGTCATCCTCGGCGTCATCGCCGTGGCGGTCATCCTCGCCGCGCCGAAGGGTATCGTCGGCACCTTGCAGGGACGCTTCGGCTTTGAGATTATATCGGTGAGGCGGTGGGTCAAGGCGTATGATAGGCTACCAGATCCTGTCATTAAATAGGTGACCACACAACGACCACGATAGTTTTGATTTTATATTTATATTTATTTAAAAAGGGAACTTCGGATTTTTGCATCTTGGGTTCCCTTTTGGTTTGATCTGCATTGCGCTACGCGTCTATTTTTGTTTTGCCGTCATTGCGATCAGGTATTCCCGCAATCCCGTATTGGACGCCTCGATCTGCGCGGGCGTCCACTCCTGCCAACCCTTGCCCGTCTTAAAGCCGAGATCACCCTTGTCAAGCATCTCCTTGAGGCAGGGGGACGGCTCGTGATTGTCGGCCAGATGTTTCAGGATATAGTCATGGATGTTGTAGCTGAGTTGGATGCCCACCATGTCGGAATTCTCCATCGGGCCGAGCGCCGGCCATCGCAGACCGGGACCGTATTTGCACGCGTCGTCGACGGTGGCCGGATCGGCGATCCCCTCCTGCACCATGTAGAACGCTTCGCGCCAGAGCGCGTGTTGCAGACGGTTCGCGACAAAACCCGGCACATCCTTCTTGCAGTATATGGGCTTTTTCCCACAGGCGCGCAGGAGTTCCATGGTCGCGTCCATGACTTCCTCGGAGGTATGATCCGATTTCACCACCTCCACGAGCGGGATCAGGTGGCCGGGGTTCCAGAAATGCGCCCCGACGACGCGCTCCTTGCGCTCACATTTGGCGGATATCTCGGTCGGACTCATGACGGACGTATTGGTCGCAAAGATCGTGTCGGGTCTGCTGCAGCCTTCCAATTCCTTGAACAGATCTTGCTTGACCTCCATGACCTCCGGGGCGCACTCGATGATGAAGTCCGCGTCTGCGGCGGCTTCCTTCAGATCGGTGACGAAACTTATCCGCGATACAATCGCCTCTTTTTCGGCCTCCGTCGCCGCGCCGCCCGCAATCATGATATCGAGATTTTTCTTGATGGGTTCATATCTGTCGTCCTTCAATTGACGGGTCCGCAACGTCACGTCCAGATCCGCGTTGGACGCGAAAACCTGCGCCAAGGCATTGCCCATCATGCCGGCGCCGATTACGACGACCTTTTTGATCTGCTTCATCCAACCACCTCCTTAATGTAACTGCACAACGGTCACGCTATTGGCTGCGAGCAACGCGCGTCTCATTCTATGCGTTGCGTAGTTTTGATTTCGTTTTTATATATTCATGGGTTTCAGGTTCTCGCTGACCTTGAAGCTCGCCTCCGTGGCGGCCCGCACATCCTCTACGGTGAAGTCCGGATGCAGTTCGGTGAGCGTGACCCCCGATTCGTCCAATTCCATTACGCCCATCTCGGTGATGATCATGTCCACGACGCCGATGGCCGTATAAGGCAGGGTGCATTCCTTCAGGATCTTGGGTTTCCCCTTCTGTGTGTGGGTCATCGCGACGATCACCTTCTTGGCGCCGACCACCAAGTCCATCGCCCCACCCATCCCCGGCACCATCTTCCCGGGGATGATCCAGTTCGCGAGATTGCCCTTCTCGTCCACCTCAAGTGCGCCGAGCACCGTGGCGTCCACGTGGCCGCCGCGGATGATCCCGAACGATGTGGCGCTGTCGAAGAACATCCCGCCGGGATTGATGGTGACGTACTGCGCCCCGGCATTGACGACGTCCACGTCCTCCTTGCCCGCTTCGGCCGCAGCGCCCATGCCCATGATCCCGTTTTCCGATTGCAACACGATCTCTATTTCGGGCGGAATGAAGTCCGCGACCATCGTGGGCAGACCGATGCCAAGATTGACGACATCCCCGTCCGAGAGTTCTTTCGCGACTCTGGAAGCGATTATTTGCTTAACGTCCATGGCTTCTCACCTCCTACTATCGCATCCACGAAGATGCCCGATGTTACCACTTCATTGGGATCGACGCCTCCGACATCCACGATCTCGCACGTCCCCACAATCACATAGTCGGCGGCGGTCGCCATCATGGGGTTGAATGTCCGCGTCGTCCCATTGTATATCGTATTGCCGAACGTATCCGTCTTCGTCCCTCGGATGAGGGCAAAATCCGCGTTCAGCGGCAACTCCAACAGATAATCGCGCCCTTCGATGCGGATCACCTGCTTGCCCTCCGCCACGATGGTGCCGACGCCCGTGGGCGTAAGAAAACCGCCGAGGCCATTGCCGCCGGCGCGTATCCGCTCGGCGAGCGTCCCCTGCGGGATCAGCTTGCAATCCAACTTGTCGTCCGGATTGTCCGTGTTCATTCGGGCAGCGACCTCCGGGTTGAGTCCCACATGGGACGCGTACAAGGTCTTGATCTGCCCGTTGGAAAGCAATTTTCCGACGCCCCTGCCCGGGACGCCGGCATCGTTGCATATGATCGTAAGGTCTTTCGAACCCTTCTCCACCAACGCGTCGATCAAAATCTCGGGAGTGCCGCAGGCCATAAACCCGCCGACCATGACGACGCTCCCGTCTCCGATCGGAGCGACGGCCTCTGCGGCGCTTTTAATCTTGTCTATCATGAAACACCTCCGAAAAGACGCCCTTCCCGACGCGGACGACCGCGGAATCCCCGCAGATCGCCGCCGGACGCGCCATCAGCCGTATAGCCCCGAATCGGGGCTATACGCTACGCAAAGGGCTTCGATAAAATGTGCGCGGGTTTAGATAAACCCGTACGTGTAGACCCTGTCGGGTACATCGTTCAGATCGTCTTCGTCGATTTCGGCGGCGCAACGCGCCATCGAACCGTCGCCGAGATACCAACGCAACGGGAAGCAGAAGAAGCGGAAGCGCTTGCCCGTCACCTTGTCCAAGTCGCCGCCAAGGTTCTCCACGCCGACGATGCCGTGTCCCAACATCATCTTGTGGCAAGGCTCCCACGTACCCCAGTTCCCGAGCGCTTCAAGCGCGCCGAATTTCTCGTCATAGGCCGCCCGCCCATGGATGCGGATGTACTCAAACTTGTCGAACTCCGCGTAGGCTTCCTCGCCGAATTCCTTTTTATACTCCTCCGTAATCGATATGCCGGAAGCGCCGATCAGGTTCATCCTCGTCATGCCGTTGTTGCCCATTGCCGTATGGAGCGGATGGTCGAGCGCCTGAGAATCCATCGCGACACACTTGACCTTGTGATCCACAAACCACTTGCCGGCATCGTAGCCCGTACCCGCCGCGTAATGATAATAATTCTTGCTGTCGTCGAAATTGCGGTGTTGTCCGGTGTTGAGGCAGACGATCATGCCCTCAAGCTCTGCCGGGGTGATATTCGCACGCTTACAGGCGTCCTCGAGATGCTCGGGACCGATGAGCGTCGGGATGCGCGTCAGCTTATCGTACTCGGGGTTCTTCTTGGCGTACGGCCCCCAGTTGTTGATGTGTATGTCCA
>JAISGB010000066.1 GCA_031263335.1 Eubacteriales Family XIII. Incertae Sedis bacterium | reverse complement strand
TTCCTCGGCATCGCCATCGTGTCGCAATGCGCCATATTCAACACCTATTTGGCGTCCGGCTCCAGAGGCTTTTTCGTGTTGGCGGACGACAACCTGTGTCCGAAGTTTCTCGTCAAGGTCAGCAAGAAGCGCGGCGTCCCCTATGTGGGCGTGCTGTCCTTGGCCATTGTCACGGCGTTGCTCGCGCAGTTCGAATTCACGACCTTGGTCATGGCGGAGGTGGTGTTCATCGTCGCTCTCTATATCCTGCTCCCATTTTCCGTCGTGAAACTGAGAAAGCTCTATCCCATCGAGGAACGGCGAAAGCGAAACCTCTATGTCATGCCGGGCGGCAATATCGGCATCTATTTCTTCGCGGGCATCGTACTCGTGATCGCCATCATCTCCTTCATGATCAACGGCACGGACTACTTCCTCATCGGCATCATCGCCTGTTCCACGGGGCCGCTGTTCTACGTGATCCTCAAGTGGGTCTACGGCGGCGTCAAGGACGACGCGCGGTATCCGCTGAACCCCCGGACCAAGTTGGCGCGGGGCGACCTGTGGAACCTGACGGTCTACAGCCTGTTCGCGGGCGTCTTTTCCGTCGTCGGCTCCTTCTTCCTCTCGTGGTACGAGGGCGGCTGGGGCGAAGAATACTATGCGAATGAGGCGGAAAGCCCGTTCTTTACGGATTTCGCGTGGATGATCGATCTGCTCAGGTATATCGGCGTCGGCCTGATCGTGTTCGGCGTCGTGATGTTCCTGCTCGGGAGGAAATACGAACGGAGAGAGCGGTAGATGTTGGGGTACGTCGTACCGTGCAAGAGCGAATTGAAACTGCGGGAATTTGAAATATACAACGCGTATTACTGCGCCATATGCCACTCCATCCGGGATCGATACGGACAGTTGCCCCGTCTGTTGCTCAGCTATGATTCCGTGTTCCTCGCGATGATCCTGTCCGCCCCGTTCGAGCAACGGGACGAGATCGAGACCTTCCGTTGTGCGACGCATCCGGGACGGAAGCGGAATATCGCGGTACGGACGGAGGAGATCGACTATGCGGCCGACCTGATGCTCCTGCTCGGATATTTCAATCTGAAGGACGATTGGGAGGATGAGAGCAGGCTCATCGGGTACGCGGGCGAGCGGTTTCTGCGCCGCGCCTACCAAAAGATGTTGGCCGGGATGCGCGACAAAGCGCTGAGGATAAAAACCTGTCTCACAGAGTTGCACTCGCTCGAACAGGAACGGACGGAGAGCTTGGATCGCGTCGCGGATCCCTTCGCCCGCATCATGGAAGAGGTGATGGATTATCCCGGCCTCGCGCGCGTTCGCCCCTCGACGGCCGGCGACGCCGCGCCCCGGGACTACGGATACGAGATCCGGCTCGCCTACCGCCGGATCGGCCATTATCTCGGGAAGTGGATCTACCTCATCGACGCCATCGACGATCTGGAGACGGATGAAAAGAAGGACAGCTACAATCCCCTGCGCTTCATGCGTCGCGCCGCGCCCACTTGCGAAACGGACACGGAAGCCGGCGCGTTGTACGAGCGGCTGAAGTTGAATTTGCAACTGTATCTGTCTGAGATCGCCCAAGTGATGGAGTTGTTGCCGTTCAAAAAAAACAGTCCGATCTTGGAGAACATCGTGTATGTCGGGCTGAATATGAAAACAGAAGAAATATTATGTAAACTGAAGGAGAATGTCGATGCGGAATCCATATGAGGTATTGGGGATCAAAGAGGGCGCGAGCAAGGATGAGATCAAGGCGGCTTACAGGGCCTTGGTCAAGAAATATCATCCCGACAGGCATCAGAACAATCCCTTGGGCGATTTGGCCGGCGAAAAGATGCGGGAGATCAACGAAGCCTATGATTTTCTCATGAACGGAGGCGCGTCCGCCCGGCGTTCGAGCTACAGCGGTTCCTCCTACGGTTCCGCCTCGTCCTCATACAGCGGTTCGCGGGAATTTGACGATATTCGCAGAGCCATCGATCGCGGCGATCTGAACACCGCCGAAGCCCGCCTGAACCAAGCGACGGTGCGAAACGCCGAATGGCATTTCCTTCAAGGCATGTTACAGTTGCGCAAGGGTTGGTACAATGAGGCGATCAACAGCATACAGGTCGCCGTAAACATGGAACCGAACAACCCCGAATACCGCCAAGCGATGAACAATCTCATGAACTCCGCCGGCGGGTATCAAACAGGTTCCTATCAGCGGGGGTACAGGGACGCGGAGAATCAGCTGTGTCAGTGTATGTCGTGTTACTGTTGCGCGGACGCCTGCTGTGACTGTATGTGATGAGAGGTTACTGTTCGACGGTCACGCTATTTTAGCGTATTCCGGAACCCAATACGGATTTGCCTTCCTCGCGTACGTCTGTGTACGTTCCGGGAGCCAAATCCGTCTTGGGACCCGGACTCCATCTAAACTATCGCGACCGTCGAACAGTTTTGATTTGATTGTGTAGTTGTAGATTTAATTGTGTGGTTGTATGCTTGTATAATGGATGCAATATGATTATGAGGAGAAATATGGGTTTTTCCGCGAAGCGGATCGCGATGTGCGGCGTACTCTTGGCCGTCTCGATCACGGTCCTCTATTTCGCTTCCTTTGTGCCGAATGTGGAGAGTACCGCGATGGCGGTGGCCGGCGCGTTGGTCTATATCGTGTCGGCGCGGTTTTCGTTGGGCGTCGGCGCGGTGTTCTATGTCGCGAGCGTCCTGCTTGCCCTCTTGGTCGTTCCGATGAAATTGGCGATCCTGCCGTATATTTTCAGCTTCGCGCCTTACGGCCTCTTGAAGTCGCCGATCGAGCGCTTGACGGACGGCGGGCGCGGCGCGGGTTCGCGCGGCGGGCGCGGCGACGCGACGGACGCGGGGGGAACCGTCCCCGGTGTACCCCGGCCGAAGGGGATCGCCTTGAATATTGCGGGATATCTGTTGAAGGCGCTCGCCTTTGCGGCGACGACGGGCGCGGGGCTTCTGATCTTCGGGGCGGGCTTCTTTTCGGGGATGCGAATGCCCGAGTTTGCGGTTCCCTTGCTCGTGATCGGCGCCCTCGCGCTATTTTTGTTATATGATCGGATCCTGAGCTTGGCCGACGCGGTGATCGGGCGCAGGATAGGATGAGAGATGGGATATCGGCAAATTGGGAAAGGAGAGGCGATCCGCGTATGCGGATTGCGCACATAAGTATGGAAAAGACGAAGAAAAAGGAGCAGACGAAGAAAATGGAACAGGCGGCGAAAAAGGCGCGGGCGGCGCAGACGGCGCAGACGGCGAAAGCGGCGGAGATGAAGAAAAAGGCGCGCGGACACACCCGTTTTCGCGTATTTCGGGGATTTCGGATCACCGTTGCGGCGATCTTGCTCGTCCTGATGTGGCTCGTCCGTAAGGATCGGAAGGACGAAGCGGAATAATATGATCCCTTTGTCCACGCGAATGCGGCCGGCGGACTTGGACGCCTTCGTCGGCCAACGGCAATTTCTGTACAAGGGTTCCCTGCTGTACAACGCGATCCGGAACAAGACCTTCGATTCCGCGATCTTCTTCGGCCCGCCCGGTACAGGCAAGACGACGCTTGCCCGCATCATCGCGCGGGAGATGGATGCGAATTTTACGGAGATCAACGCGGGGGTCACGGGCATCAAGGAACTGAAGGCCCTCATCGAGGACACGCGGGCGCGGTTCTTCGGCCTGCAAAAGGAAAGCACCTGCGTATACATCGATGAATTCCATCGTTGGAACAAGCTCCAACAGGATTCGTTGCTGAAAGCCTTGGAGGACGGGGTGTTGCGCTTCATCGGCAGCACGACGGAGAACCCTTGGTTTGCCATCAACAACGCGGTGATCAGCCGCGTGGGTTCCATCTACGAATTCAAGCCGCTCTCCGAGGACGACATCCACACCTTGTTGCTGAACGCCCTGAAAAACAAGGAGTCCGGCCTCGGAAAAAGGGATCTCCCCCATGACGGGGACGCGTTGCGCGTCCTTGCCGCCATGAGCGGCGGCGACGCGCGCGTCGCGTTGGACAAATTGGGCTTCATCGCGGACAATCTCGAGGAGGGCGGCGGAATCACCTTGGACGGGGTGCGCGAGGCCATGCAACGACAGACGACCTTCTTTGACAAGGAGGAAGATAAATACAATCTGCTCTCGGCCCTGCAGAAATCGGTGCGCGGGAGCGACCCCCACGCGGCGGCGCATTATCTGGCGCGATTGCTTGAGGGCGGCGCGGACATACTCATGGTGGGACGGCGGCTTCTCG
>JAISGB010000078.1 GCA_031263335.1 Eubacteriales Family XIII. Incertae Sedis bacterium | reverse complement strand
CTGATGCAAGCGGGGTTTCTGCACCGCACGCAGAAGGGACGGATGGTCTCCCCGGACGCCTATCTGCATCTGGGGCTTACGCCTCCCGCAGGGGAACAGATCTCCTTCATGGACGAACCTACGGAATGCGCGGATCGTTGATCATGGACATCAACCTCTTTGACTATCATCTGCCGCCGGAACGCGTCGCCCAATATCCCGCCTCGAAACGGGATGAGTCGCGGTTGCTTGTCGTATATCGCGGCGACGGGCGGACGGAGCATCGACGTTTTTCGGACATCGTGGACTGCATCCGCGCGGGCGATGTGTTGGTCCTGAATGATTCCAAGGTCATTCACGCCCGGCTCATCGGCGCGAAGGTTTCGACCGGCGCACGCGTCGAGTTGTTTTTGGTGGAACCGCGCGATCGCGCGGTATGCGGCGCCGGCGCGGCTTTTGGCTCGGACGACGTGAAAAGCGGGTGTGCGCCGCGGGACATCCCGCGCGGGATCGATGCGGGAACGTGTTCCGGAACGCGGGACGCGGAGGGGACGATCGATTGGGAGGTATTGGCGAAGCCGGCGAAACGGCTGAAGCGCGGCGACGTCGTGACCTTCGGTCCCGGTTTGGACGCCGAGATATTGGAGGTGAACGAGGACGGGGGTCGCGTCGCGCGCTTCCGGTGGAAGGGCAGTTTTTCGGAGTGCGTGGAGCGTCTCGGCCGGATGCCGTTGCCGCCCTATATCAAACGCCGGGCCGACGATGAGGACAATATACGCTATCAGACGGTGTATTCGAAGACGCTCGGTTCTGTGGCCGCGCCCACTGCGGGGCTTCATTTTACGGAGGAACTGATGGGCCGGGTGCGGGAGAAGGGCGCGACCTTCGCCTATGTGACCTTGCATGTCGGACTCGGTACCTTTCGGCCGGTCAAGACGGAACGGATCGAGGATCACGCGATGCATAGCGAATATTTCCGCATCGACACGGATACGGCGCGCGCGATCAACGCGGCGAAGCGGGAAGGGCGGCGCGTCATCTGCGTCGGCACCACTGCGGTCAGGACCGTGGAGAGCGCCGCTCTGCGCGAAGAGGGCGCCGCGCCGCGCGGAACTCCTTCGCGGGAGACGCCGCCCGTCCTGCGACCGTGCGAGGGCAAAACGGACATCTTCATCCGTCCCGGATATCAATTCCGTGTGGCGGACGGCCTGCTCACCAATTTTCATCTGCCCAAATCCACGTTGCTCATGTTGGTCTCCGCCTTCCATGACCGCGAGAAGGTCCTGCGTCTGTACAGGGACGCGATCGAAAAGGAATATCGTTTTTTCAGCTACGGCGACGCGATGCTCCTGCTGTAGGATCGGAGGAATATTGATTCATCATGTATGAGTGCTGTGACGGAAATGAAAGGGCGGACAATGCGGATGCCGGCGGGGACGCGGCGCGCTTTCGTCTGCTCGGGGTCGATCGCGACGCGAAAGCGCGGCGGGGCAGGCTCACGACGCCCCACGGAACGGTGGAGACGCCGGCCTTCATGCCGGTCGGCACCGCCGCCGCCGTCAAGGCCATAAAGCCGGAGGATGTAAAAGGGGTCGGCGCGGAGATCATCCTCTCCAATACCTATCATCTGTTTCTGCGGCCGGGCCATGAGATCGTCCGCGCGGCGGGCGGCCTGCGCCGCTTCATGAACTGGGACGGACCCATGCTGACGGACAGCGGCGGGTTTCAGGTGTTCAGCCTCGGCGCCATGCGCAAGATCACGGAGGAGGGCGTGGAATTTCGGTCGCACATCGACGGTTCCGCGCGGACGCTCACGCCCGAAAGCTCCATCGAGATACAGAACGCGTTGGGAGCCGACATCATCATGGCCTTCGACGAATGCACCGATTATCCGTCGGACAAGCGGTACGCGGAAGAGGCGGCCGAGCGAACCGCGCGTTGGCTCGCTCGCTGCAAGTCGGCGCATAGGGATACGGAACGGCAATCGCTGTTCGGCATCATGCAGGGCGGGATGTACAAGGACCTGCGCAGACGCAACGCGGAACGGATCGTCGATATGGATCTGCCCGGTTACGCCATCGGCGGACTCAGCGTGGGGGAACCCAAGGAACTGATGTTTGAGATCCTCGATGATTGCACCGAGCGGCTTCCCGCCGAAAAGCCCCGCTATCTGATGGGGGTCGGCAGTCCGGACGCGATCTTCGCGGGTGTGGCGTCGGGCGTCGACCTATTCGACTGCGTGTTACCCACGCGTGAGGCGCGTCACGGTCGCGTCATGACGTCCCGGGGCAACCTGAACATCAAGAACGCCCGCTACGCGCGCGATTTTGGTCCGCTCGATCCCGATTGCGATTGCTACGCCTGTAAGCATTACAGCCGCGCCTACATCAGGCATCTGTTCAAGGCCGGAGAGATGTTGTCCGCCACCCTGCTGTCCGTCCACAACCTGCGCTTCCTCCTCCGCACCATGGAGGGAATCAGGCGCGCCATCGAATCCGGGGACTTTACCTCGCATCGTGAGGCGTTCTTTCAAAAGTTTTTGAATTCGGATACCTTGGAATAATCATAACGGGGAATATTTATCGAATCGGAAAACGGAAAAAACAGAACCGTGCAGACTTCTCGACGCGGTCTTTTCTTTCCTCATATTCGCAATATACGGAAAAATCCAATGAGAAATCTTCCCCTATATTAAAAGAGCGCATCCGTCCGCTTTTCCTGCTTTTTGTACTTATCTTTAAAAATACAGACGGATCTCTTTCAAGCTCCACAATATACTTATACCCGGAATTCTCAATTTGAAACAATAAATTTGAAATTTTTTTAATTTTCTTAAACCCGGGCCGGATCTGTATTATCATATACGTGGCGCAGGGCGGGCCCTTCGATGCCCGGGCGGAGCGGATTTCGCGCGTCCCATCCGGATTTTCAGGGGTTCCCCGTTATTTGTTGTTGGGATTCCAACGGTTTTGCGGCGCCCGGCCCGGGCCGGGCATGATCGGGCCCTCGTTTTGCGCCCGTATTTTTTAAGCCGTCGAATGAGCCGTCAAAAATCGGCGAAGAAAAGGCAACCGTTCGGACATGCCCGGGATTTTTTTTCGCGGTGCATGGGATGCGGCGCGGCGTTGCCGCGCCGCCGTGCGTGCTATGCGGCAAAAGACAAGCATATCCGGATGGCCACAAAAGGGAGGGGCGGGCAGGGCGAGACGAGGGGAGAACATCTACAGGCGCAAGGACGGCCGTTGGGAAGGCCGGTACATGAAGGGGAGGAAGGAGGACGGGAAGCCCCGCTACGGGTATGGGAACGGGGCGGGGGACGGGGCGGTCAAGTCGAGGCTGTTGCGGCTCAAGCACCGCTACCTCGGGGTGGGGCCCGGCTCTGCGGGCACGTTTTCGGACTTCGCGCGGTC
>JAISGB010000169.1 GCA_031263335.1 Eubacteriales Family XIII. Incertae Sedis bacterium | reverse complement strand
CGATCTGCGGGATCCGCTCGAACGCGGCCAAGGTGCGGTTGCGTTCGCCATACGCGATGATGTCCGACAGGTCGATGTCAAAGGTCGCCGAACCGTCGGCGTCCGTCGGTTCCCGCGCGCCCTTTTCTTTCCGGTCCATCACGTGACTGACTGCGGATTTCCACCCTTCCTTCATGGACGCGTCACCGCCGATCATGCGGACGTACCCGAGGTGCGAAAACCGCGTAAACCCTTCCCCCTCGCAGAGGAGTATCTCGCCGCCCCATATCTTTCCGTCGGAACCGTACCCCGTACCGTCGAAGCTGACGCCGATAATGGGTCCGTCCAAGCCGTGTTCCGCCATCACCGAGGCCGCGTGGGCGTGATGATGCTGGACCGCCAAGACCTCCGGCGCGTCGCAATCCGCCTCCCCGCACCCGGATCGACGCCGCGCCCGCGCCGCGTTCTCCGCGTAGCCCTCCGCGAACTTCGTCGTATGGTACAGCGGATGCATGTCACGGACGATGAGATCCGGCGCCGCGTCAAAGAATCGCTTCATCCTGTGAAAATTGTCCCGATATACGTTTTCGCTCTCTGCGTCGGACAGATCGCCCATATATTGGCTCATGTAAGCGAGGTTTCCCCTGCTCAGCGAAAAGGCGGCCTTGAGCTGCCCGCCCGCCGCAAATATCCGATCATCCGAGGTCAACGCCTCGACGCCGCGTACGGTCACGGGGGTGGGCGCGTACCCCTTCGAGCGGCGGATCAATTGGGGCGTCCCGTCCACCACTCGCGCCACGGAATCATCCGCGCGCATGACGATCCGCCTCCGGTTGTACAGCATCCCCGCGACGCGGCGATCCCGCAACACGAGCGCCCGCATCTCGTCGTCGTCCTTGATGATGGGCAGACCGGACAAATTCGCGCTGGTCATCACTAAGGGACCCAAGGCGTCCGACAGCAGATATTGCAAGCCCATGGACGGCAGGAAGGCGCCGATGAACCGGCTGTCGCCCGAGACGCCGGGATCGAACAGGCCGCCCGGCGGCGTCTCGGATTGCAGACGTTCCAACAGGACGATGGGGCGCGCCGGGGATCGCAACAGTTCGTATTCCTCCGCGCGCGCCGCGCAGTACAGGCACGCGGCGTCCGCGTCCCGAAAGAGTATGGCGAAAGGCTTTTCCTCGCGAACCTTGATGTCGCGCGTCTTTCGTACGGCGGCGGCGCTGAACGGATCGCAAGCGAAGCAGTACCCGCCGACGCATTTCACGGCGACGACCCCGCCGCGCCTGAGCGCGTCGATCGCCTCCGCAATCGATTCGTCCGGCGTATACGCGGCGCCGGAGGGTTGATCGACGGAAAACCATTCCGCCATGGGTCCGCAATCATGGCAGGAGATCGTCTGGGCATGGAAGCGGCGATCCTTGATGTCCTCATACGCGTCCGCGCAGAAAGCGCACATCTCGAAATCGTCCATCGAGGTCGTATCCCGATCATAGGGCAGACGCTCCATGATGGTGAACCTCGGCCCGCAGACGGCGCAACTGATGAAGGGATGCTTGTATCGAGGATTGTCCCTGTCGTAAAACTCCCGCAGACAATCCCCGCAGACGGCGATGTCCGCCGGGACTGCGACGGATCCGACCCCCGACGCGTAACTCCGCTTGATGGTGAAGGCCCGAAACCGTACGGTCTCCGCGGTGCGGCATTCCACACGGGAAATATCGGACATGGCGGGCTTGTTGTCCTCGATCGCGCGCACAAACGCGTCGATCCGATCCGGCGTATCCGTCACAACGAGTTGCACCGATCCGCCCATATTGCACACCGATCCGACCATACTGAGCGAACGGGCCAATGCCGCGACGGTCGGGCGAAAGCCGACGCCCTGCACCGTACCCCTGAACGTGATCACCCGCGTGACGACCGGGCTGTCTTGAAAAGAACGCTTCTCCGTCATTCGGCGCGCCGCTTCATCTTCGTCGCCGCAGCTTCGCTTTGATCATCTTGGATATTACCGCTTCCTCGTCGTTGATCCCATTGTGACCTTCCGCGTCATCGTCTGTGTCCTTCGACGCCTCATCCGTGCTCTCGATGTCGCCGACGTCCGCGCCTTCCTCATCGGTATACGCTCCCGCACCGTCGCCGGCGTATTCACCGGCGTCACGCGATCCCTCGTCTCCGTCTTCATATTCCCCGTCGCCCTGCGGTTCCTCATTACCGTCTTCGTATTCCCCGTCGCCATACGGTTCCTCGTCGTACGCGTCCTCGTCTTCATACCAATCATCCTCGTCTTTGGACGCCGCGCGTTCGGCGAGGGCGGCGTTTCCGAGCAAGCGCTCATCCCTGCACATGGCGCAATAGCTCATCAGGATGGAGAGTATCAGGAAATAGGTCGCGGCGTCCAACCCCAAGCAGACGAGGTAGAGGATGAAGTGCCACGCGCCGAACGTGCCGTCCAATATGTTCATCGTCTGAACGTAGGCCGCGTACACGCCGATCGCCACATACAGCCCGATGGATATGACCATCGTGAAGATCCCCACGCCCTTTGTGACCAAGCCGGAGGGGAAGGCTATGACCAAGCAATAGTACAGCCCGAGGCAGATGTAGGCGATGATGAACGGAATGTAGATCGCGTTGTCCAAGGAGGCGTAGATGTCTTTGAATTTCTCTTTCAGCGGAATGATCTTTTGGATCTCCAACGCCATCGAAACGATATAGACGAGGGCGGGAATGGCCAAGAGCGGCCTGACCCAAAACCGTCGGCCGTCCGGGACGCCGAAAAAAGCGAAGACGGCGATCGGCGCGAAAATGAGGACAAAGACGATCGCCGTGCCGACGATATTGGCGGCGTCCCCCTCGTTCACAATGCCCGAAAGCAGTCCCTGCAACGCGTTCCAGTAATAACCCAAGCCGCTGCTCAGCACCAACTGGATCACGGCAAATACGACCATTACGACAGCCGAAACGCGATTTTTTCTGTACAAAT
>JAISGB010000156.1 GCA_031263335.1 Eubacteriales Family XIII. Incertae Sedis bacterium | reverse complement strand
TGAAATTCTTTGAATTACAACGGGAACATCAGGGAAGGCGCATCGTGACGATCGACATGAACCAGATCCGGTTGGCGCAATTTCTCTGCGTGACCCGATCCTCGTTGGTGGAAACGCTCAACCGAATGAGGAACGAGGGAAAAATAGACTACACGACGACACGCGTCGACATGAAGGTCACCCTGAACCGATGAATTTCATAAACATAGATCCCGAATTGCTTGAATACAGATAAATGAAAGGGTAAATGCCGCTGCGGCGTTTTCTCGCAATCACGGAAGGGGGAAGGATGCAACTGAAGGAAACCTTGCGGGAGGAATTGGCGGAGTTGCGGCGGCAGGACGCCGCAGAAGGGGCGGCGGTCGACCGCGCCATAGCGGAGGCGCTGATCCGATCGGAGCTGTACCGAGACGCCGCAACGATCTTCACCTATGTGGGCGTGGGCGATGAGATATCCACAGACCCGCTCATCGAACGGGCGTTGGCCGACGGGAAGCGCGTCTGCGCGCCCGTCGTACTCGGCGGCGGCGTCATGGAAGCGCGGGAGATACGTTCCCGAGGCGACCTGACGCGGGGCGCCATGAACCTCATCGAGCCGCGCGGCGACCGCCCCCTGTGCGAACCCGCAGACATCGATCTGGTCGTCGTCCCCTGCGTCAGTTGCGATCTCCGAGGCAACCGATTGGGACGCGGCGGCGGTTATTACGACAGATACCTCAAGCGGTTTCGTCCGGCGTCGGCGACCTTTGTCGCCCTATGCCGCGAACGCCTACTCAGCCAAAACCTGCCGCGCCGCCCTTTGGATGTGCGGATGGGATACTATGTCACGGAAGCGGGGTTCTTTGCCGCGATCGATGCGTAGTATTTATTCAAGTCTCAAATGATTGTCTAAGTCCCGGACGATCGGTCGTCACTCGTTTTTTCGCGTTTTTTGTCTCGCCGACGTCGCTTTATGGCGCCCGCGGAGATGATCTTCGTGGGCTTGCACGCGTCCTCGTAGTCCACATCGAAGATGGCCAAAAGGAAGATGAACAGCGGCACGCCGATGAGCAATCCCCAGACGTGCAGATATTTCTCGGAGACCAACAGGATGATGAACACGAAGCTGACGGGCAGGGACGTGCGGTTCGCCATCAGCTTGGGGTTGAGGATATAGGCTTCGATCGCGTGTATGACCAACACCATGATGAGGATCTCGATCACCTTGAACAGGCCGCCCGTATTGAAGGCGATGATGGAGAGCGGAATGAGGGAGATGATGACGCCGGCCACGGGTATCAAACCCAACACGAAGATCATGACGCCCAAGCCCCAGATGTTCGGGAACCCGAGACAGGCCAAAATGATGATGGAAAGGATGGAATTGATGAAGGCGATCGTGATCTGAACCTTCATCACCTTGGCGAAGGTACGACAGAAATTCAGGCCGAACACGATGAAATGATGATAGATGAAAGCGATCCGGCTCTTGCCCAGCACTTCGCCGAATTTCGCGATCTTCTTCTTTTCGAGCAGGAGCAGGAAGCTCAAAGCGAGGGAGAGCAACAGGTTGAGGCCGAACTTCCCCACATTCATGATGCCCGTCAACAGCAGGTTCCCCGCCGAAGCGATGTAGGATTCGATGTTCAGGTCCCCGATCATCTCCGCAAGGCGCGGATCCATGGACTTGCGCACGGAATCGAAGTCAAAGCGGATGAAAGCCTTGGCGATATCCGCAGTCTGCTCAAGCAGAACGGGCGTGAAGGCCACGCTGCACAGGAACACGATGCCCAATCCAAACACACAGACGATGATGAGGATCGCGCCGTCAGGCATGGCCGCGAGGGGCGTCTTGGCGATGATCCGCCGTACGAGCCGCATGAGATAATAGCCCACAAAGGTGATGACGAAGGTAAGCAACACCAGATCCAACATGAACCAGACCGTGATGAGAAACAGGACCAATACCGCGCCGGATATGACCCGTCCCTTGATGTCTTGCCCCTGCGCCGCCGGCGTAATTGAATCGTCCCCTTTCATTGTATCCTCATTTCCTACCGCCGTCCGCTGCGCCCGCCCGCAATCGCGACGAAAAGGCGCCCGGCTCGATTCCGCTCAACCGCGCCGCCTGCCCGGCAAGGCCAATCCCGTGATCAGGTCGCTGACGCCCTGCATGATAAACAACACACCCAATACGGCGGCGAGCGCCATGCCCCACAGGTACGGGTGAACAAATCCAAAGACGCCGACTGCGATGCCGATCAGCCCGGAAAGCGCCACCGGCGCCCTCCTCAGGCCGCGTCCCTTCATCTCGAAAGCCGCCGTCACCCGCATCAGGCCGGAGGTGATGAGCCACAGACCGAAGACCACCGTGATCATCAGATCGGTCCGGAACGGATAGAGCAAAGCAATGAGTCCCAGTATCACCGTAAGGAACCCTTCCGTCAGGACCCATCCGACCTGCGGCCGGCTTTTTCTCTCAAAGAGATAGGACAGGATGTTGCTCAGACCCGCGATCAACATCACGATTCCGATGACAAAGGCGAAAGACAACCACTCCTTCTCCAGATTGGCGAAACAGAATACGCCCGTTACGGTGAGCAGCACCCCCATGACAATCATAAAAACCCGCATATCGCGTCACCTCTTGTAATTCACATATCCATTATATAGCAAAGCGACCGGCAACTCAAGCGCGCCCGAATCCACAACACCGTCTTTATCCACACCATTGTAACTACTCAACGGTCACGCTATTTTTGCGTATTCCGGAACCCAATGCCTGTTTTGTCTTCCTCACGTACGTCTGTGTACGCTCCGGGGAGCCAACACTTGGGATGAGACTCGCTTCG
>JAISGB010000154.1 GCA_031263335.1 Eubacteriales Family XIII. Incertae Sedis bacterium | reverse complement strand
CGATCCTGCCGTCCTCGATGATGTTGACGGTGGCCGTATGATCCAACAGTCCGAGCGCCGCAGGATCCACGTCCGTGATATTTTCGATCTTGATGATATCCTTTTTGCCGTGTTTGCCGCTGGCGGCGTTCATGATCACCGCGACGGTGTCGTTCGTTGTGTCGACATCCAAGTATTCGAGCACCTTCATGGCGAAACCCGCCCGAATATGATCGATCACGACGCCGCGTTCAATGCTGTTTACTTCCATGATTTCACTTCCTCCCGCGATAAAATAGGAACCGTGTTTTCTCCCGATCCGTTTTCCGCGCCCAAGAGCGACAGGATCAGCGCCATACGCACATACATTCCGTTCTTCGCCTGCTTGAAGTATACGGCCCTCGGATCGGCGTCCACCTCCGTCGAAATCTCGTTCACGCGGGGAAGGGGGTGCATCACGATCATGTCCGCCGGGGCGAGCTTCATCTTGTCGGCGTCCAAGATATAGCTGTCCTTCAGTCGGACATAATCCTCCTCGTTGAAGAACCGTTCCTTCTGTACCCGCGTCATGTAGAGGATGTCCAATTGCGGCAGGACGTCCTGCATGCGCGTCACCTCCGTGTAACGGCTGTCGTTTCCGTTCCGGATGTCGTTGCGCACGTATTCGGGAACGACGAGCTCCTCCGGAGAGATGAGGAAGAATTCCATGCCCTCGTATCGCGCCAACGCCTTGATGAGGGAATGTACCGTGCGCCCGAACTTCAGATCCCCGCAGAGTCCCACCCGGAGGCCGGCCAACCGTTTCTTCTCCTTTCGGACGGTCAGTAGATCCGTCAGCGTCTGGGTCGGATGTTGGTGTCCGCCGTCTCCGCCGTTGATCACCGGTATGTCGGCGTTTTGCGCCGCCACGCGCGGCGCGCCCTCCTTGGGATGCCGGATCACGGCGATGTCCGCGTAACAGGCCACCGTCCGCACGGTATCGGCGATGCTCTCCCCCTTGGCCGCGGAACTGCTCTGTTCGCCGGAAAAGCCGATCACCTGCCCGCCCAAACGGAGCATGGCCGCCTCGAAGCTGAATCTCGTTCGCGTACTCGGCTCATAGAACAGGGTGGCCAACAGCCTGCCCGCGCATTTCTTTGCGAAGCTTCCCGGATCCTTCATGACGCGCATGGACAGATCAAACAATCCTTCCAGTTCGTCCACGCTGAAATCCAACGGTTCTATGAGGTTCCGCCCTTGCAGTGTCCTTTGCATATATCCGCTCCTCTCCCCGACAGTGTTATCGGCGCATAAAAAAATCTTCCCGATTGGGAAGATTCGGATGATCCGTTCATATGTCGCGTTGCCCGGGCGATCTCTTTGAGGGAACACGGCTCCCCCGCAAACCGGTTGCGGCCTCGCCGCGGGGACTTTCTCATGATCGCCGTTCTCAAATTCACACCTCGTTGTGGGTTTCAATCCAAAATTTCCATTATCATACCATATGCGGGGGTGGCAGTCAATAAGTATTTTTGTGTCTGAGGACAATGGAAATAATCGTGGAAATAATCGTATCGCACGCGAAGCGTTATCCGCCGAATGATCGCGGGAAAATCTTCACATCGTCCGTCGGTTGCAGGACGTATTGCGGATCTTCTTTCTTTCCGTTTACGACGGCGAAGTTGAATTGCTTCGTCGTCTTGTAATCTATGCCCAACGTGAGGAGCGCGTCCGCCACGGTGCAATGTTCGGTGAGGTCGAGCGTCAGTTCGCTTTTCCCCTCGACCAAAGCCTTCATCATGCCGATGAACTTGAATTTGATTTCCATTTCGACCTCTTTCGCTTGCAAATATCTGTAAACGTCCCGGTTACAGACCGATGTAATCCGTGTAGACCTTCCTTGCGGCGGTCTCATCCTTCACGCCGTCAATCATGGCGCGGCCATCGGGAAACAGCTTGAAGGAAACGCCGTCCCCGTTGAAACGCAACAGGAATTTCGTGACCCTGACCTCGCCCAAGCGCTCAAGACGCGCGGCCAACGCGTCAAGATCGGCCGTCTGCCGCCTTTCCGGGACAATCTGCCAAGAGTCCTGCCCGCACAGGCTCGCGGCGTAGGACGCGACGGGCCTGTCGAGCAATTCGTATCTTCCGTGTACGCAGACCGGGCAGTCGGGATTCTTGTCAACCTCGATATAGGTTGACAGATTTTCCCAGACGTCGACGGCCAAATACTGCCGCGATACCTCCTCTGCGCCGAGCAGTATCTTCATCGCTTCTGCGGCCTCATAGGAGGCGACGATACTCGTGATCGGATGGATGACGCCGGCGGTGTTGCATGTGGGATAGGCGCCGGCCTCGGGCATCTCCGGCATGAAGCATCGGAAACAGGGGGTGTCGTCCTCCTGCAGGATGTTCATCGTCGCGCCGCTGCTTGCCACCGCGCCCCCGTATATCCATTTGATCTTGTGTCTGTGACAGGCTTCGTTGATCAAAAATCTGGTCTCAAAATTGTCGGTACAATCCAATACAAGATCCGTATCCTTGATGAAACCCTCGATGTTGGCCGCGTTCACATCGTCCACGACGGCCTCGACGGCGACGGAGGAATTCATCTTCGACAGATGGCCGGCGGCCGCGACAGACTTGGGCAGGATCTCCGACACGTCCTGTTCGGTAAAGAGGATCTGCCGTTGCAGATTGGTCTCCTCGACGTAATCCCGATCGATCAGCCGGAGGAAACCGACGCCCGCGCGGCAAAGGCTGTTTGCGGCGATCGTTCCGAGCGCGCCGACGCCGATGATGCACACACGCGCGGCGGAGAGCTTTTTCTGCCCTTCCTCCCCGATGCCTTCGAATGTGATCTGCCTCTTGTAGCGTTCCTCTGTGAACATGGTTTTTAACCTCATTTGCTGTTTGTCTTTGCCCAATGATTGCGGTTTTGAATTAATGTTCAAAATGTTCGCCGGCGTCTCCCGTTCCGTCACGCATCGCGCGCGATCTCGGCGACCGCATTCAAACACCGTGCGATGTCGTCGTCCGTATTGAAGAATCCGGGGCTGACGCGGATCGCGCCGCCCCGATCAAAGGTCCCCAATGTCCTGTGCGCGTCCGGCGCGCAGTGCAACCCCGCCCGCAACGCCAGTTCAAAGGATGTCTCCAAGATCAGTGTCGCTTCCATACAGTTCATGTCTTTGATGTTGAAGGATACGACCGCCGCGCGTTCCTTGCCCGCCGGCGGCCCGTAGACCGTCACGCCCGGGATATCCCGCAGGCCGTCGATCAGCAGATCCGTCAACCGATGTTCTTGTGCATGGATCGCGTCTGCGGTTTCTTCCGCGATAAAGCGGACGCCGGCTTCGAGACCGGCAAGCCCATGGACGTTTTGTGTGCCGGATTCATAGAAATAGGGCATCGTCTCGGGTTGCAACGGCATCTCCGAAAAGACGCCCGTCCCGCCGTATCGCAACGGCGTCACGCGAACGCCCTCGGCGATATACAGGCCGCCCGTTCCCGTCGGCCCGAAAAGCCCCTTGTGGCCCGGGAAGGCCAGCAGGTCTATCCCCATGGCCTCCGTGTCGATGGGCAACGATCCCGCGGACTGCGATCCGTCCACGAGAAAAAGGACGCCACGACGCCGGCAGAGCGCGCCGATGGCCGCGATGGGGTTTATCGTACCCGTGACATTGGACGCGTGGGTCATGATGACGAGCTTTGTGTTGGCGCGCAACGCCGCCTCCACATCGTTCGGATCGACGCCCGTGACCGGATCCATGAAGACGCGCGTATGTTCGATGTCCCACGCCGCCCGGTGCGCCAATGGGCGCGTAACGGAATTGTGCTCCATCGAACTCGTGACTGCGTGATCCCCCCGCGACAGGACGCCGCCGATGGCGAGATTCAACGCGTCCGTGGCGTTGAAAGCAAAGACGATCCGCTTCGGATTTCCCACGCCGAACAATTTGGCCAACGAAAACCGCGTCCGGTCCAATACCCTTCCGGCCGCCAACGAGGTCTTATGTTCCGAACGTCCCGGATTGCCGCCCTTATTTCGCATGGCGTCGGAAACGGCCTCGTAGACCTGTTCCGGTTTGGGCCATGTCGTCGCCGCATTATCCAAATAGATCATGACCAACACCCACATTTCATTCATACAGAACTCGATTTCTATGATACCGTATCCGCAAAGACAGTGTCAAGAAAGACCCCGCGACGGGCCCAACCCCCGCATGAAAAAAATCATAAAACGAATTCGCAAAATCAAGCAAGAAATTGCGCCTTTTATGTCTCTAAACTATTAAAAGGGAAAAAGTTTCGTTCATGAGCCGTAACTACTCAACGGTCACGCTATTAGTTGCGAGGTGGAACCTCGTCACATCCTATACGTTGCGTATTCCGGAACCCAATGCCTGTTTTGTCTTCCAGCTGCGAGCAACGCGAGTCTCATCCTATGCGCACGTACGTCTGTGTACGCAACTGTGAGGCGAAGCCGAATCTCATCCTAAGTGCCGGGGAGCCAACACTTGGGATGAGACTCGCTTCG
>JAISGB010000100.1 GCA_031263335.1 Eubacteriales Family XIII. Incertae Sedis bacterium | reverse complement strand
ATCAGCGATCACGAGGTCCTCATCGATGTGACCCTGCTCAACATAGACATGACCTGCTTCGTCCAGTTCATGGAATCCGCCTACGGGGACAAGGACGAGATGGCAAAGAATATCCTGCGGATTGTCAACGAGCGCGGCAAGTTGCACAACAGCGTCACGGGTACCGGCGGCACGTTGTTCGGGCGCGTGGAACGGATCGGCGCCGCCTACGGCAACCGCTACGGGATCGCGCCGGGCGATGAGCTGTGTTCCCTCAGTTCCCTCACGGGCATTCCCCTGAGCATCGACGAGATATCCGACATCGACACGACCATGGCGCAGGTCGCGGTGCGGGGCAAGGCGGTGCTCTTTGAAAACAGCCCCGTCCTGAAGAAGTTGGACGGGCTTACGGACAAGGCGCAACTCGCCGCCGTGGAGGTCGCCGGCGAGTCCGCGGAGACCTATCGATTGGTTGGGCGCGGGGATCGCGTCGTGATCCTCGGCGCGGCCGGCAAGATGGGCATCTTTTGCGCGTTGGCGGCCAAGCGGAAATTGGCGGGGACGGGGCGGCTCATCGGCTGTGTCGACAACAGCGCGGCCCCGCCGGGCGCGGCGGTCGAAGATCTGTGCGACGAGATCTACGCTTTCGAGGCGAACGACATCGAGGCGCTCCGGGAACATCTGTCCCCGATGGGCGACTATGACGTCGTCGTCAACTGTTCCGAACGACCGCTTACGGAACCGGGATGCGCCATGCTTGCGAAGCCGGGCGGCGTCATATTCTTTGCGGGTTGGGGCGGCAACAGCAAGACCGCGGGCTTGGCCGCGGAGACCTTGGGCAAGGATGTCGCCATGTACTATTACCGGGGCTATGTCGACGGCCTGACGGACTTTTTTCGCAGACTCGTCGCGGAGGAGGATGTGGAGGCGTTGCTTTCGTGCGGCTTGGCGAACGATTTCCGCTATCCGTGGATGCAGATACTCGATACGCGGAAACGCTTGATCACCATCTCCGACGGCATCCTCGAGGATTCGAAAGACTACGTGTTTGAAAGCCCGAAATCGCAGGAGCTTCTGTCGACCCTGCTCAAGGTCGCGCGGTTTGACTGCAATGTCCTCATCACGGGCGAAACGGGCGTGGGCAAGGAAATAGCGGCGGAGATCATACACAGAAAGAGCAACCGAGGGGACGGGAATTTTGTCAAGATCAACTGCGCGTCCATACCCGAGCATCTCTTGGAATCCGAACTGTTCGGCTATGAGGGCGGGGCGTTCACGGGCAGCAACCCCAAGGGCAAGGCCGGACTTTGGGAGATCGCGAACGGCGGGGTGCTCTTCTTGGACGAGATCGGCGAGATGTCCCTATTGCTCCAGTCCAAGTTGCTCCGGGCCATAGAGGAGAACGAGATATACCGTGTCGGCGGGGAGACCCCCATCCGGCTCGACGCACGCGTGATCGCGGCCACAAACCGCGACCTGTACGAGATGGTCAAGGAAAAGCGGTTTCGGGAGGATCTGTATTATCGGCTCAATGTGTTCTGTCTGCGCGTACCGCCTCTGCGGGAACGTCGGGAGGACATCGTGCCGCTCATCGATCTGATGACCCTCCGCTACAGCAAGAAGTTCGGCATCAACAAGCGGATCGACAAGGAGGCCAAGGAGCTCATGGAGGGCTTCGCGTGGGAGGGTAACGCGCGGGAATTGGAGAACTTCATCCAAAAACTTTTCATCTCCTCGTTGGGCAACGAGATCACCTTGTATGACGTCACGAAGCAGATGACCGTATCCCGGGAGAGCATCCTTCCGGAGCGGGAACCGTCGGCGCCGAGGGACGGGAAGCGGCCCATGCCCGCGGATGAGGAACGGGAACTCTACCGCAGGTACAAGGATGAATACAAGAGCACGCGCAAGATGGCGGAAGCTCTGGGTACAAGCCAGAGCAGCGTCGTGCGACGCCTCCGAAAATACGGACTGTAAGCCTTTCCCCTGCGGTAATTACACACCCGGCATATGCAACCCCTGCGCGACTCGTCGAAAGCCGTTTTGTGTATGTCTCCGCCTGTCCGCCGGCGTATCGCGCCCCGGATCCCAAAAATCCCAAAAATAATTTTTTTGTAACATATATCCGTATTGACAGACCCAAGATGATGTGCAATAATTATATTCGCACCATAGATATTGTTGTTTTGCGATGGAAACGATCTTCGATGACAGACCTTTGAAAAGCCTGAAAAACGAGGGTTTCCGCGTTGACGCGGAAGTATTTCCCCTCGGCGCGACGACCGCATCGATACAGAAACAAGGAGACGAATATGTTCAATATGATAGCGAAGCGAGACGGACGGCGCGTTCCTTACGATATAAGCAAGATAGAAAACGCCATTGGCAAAGCGATGGCCGCCGGAGGGCGCGCCAACGCGGACGAGAACGAGAACCGGAAGTTGGCCGAGGCCGTCGAGGCGCGACTCCTCGAACGCTACGGCAGCGGCGCCCCGGATGTGGAGACGATCCAGGATGTCGTGGAGTCCGTCCTCATGGACAAGGGCTACCCCATGGTGGCGAAGCGCTACATCCTCTACCGCGCGGACAGGAGCCGGACGCGGGAACGCAACACCCGCCTGATGCGCGTCTTGGACGAGCTGACCTTTACGGACGCGGCGGGCAGCAACATCAAGCGTGACAATGCGAACATCGACGGCGACACCGCCATGGGCATCATGCTCAAATACGGCTCCGAGAGCGCCAAGGATTACTATGAGAAATACATCCTCACACAGCAGCAGTCCCGGGCTCACGCGAGCGGCGACATCCATATCCATGATTTTGACTTCTACACGCTCACGACCACCTGTTGCCAGATAGACATCAACAAGCTGTTTACGGACGGGTTTTCCACGGGGCACGGCCATCTGCGGGAGCCGAACAGCATCCACAGCTACGCGGCGCTTGCCTGTATCGCCATCCAATCCAACCAGAACGATCAGCATGGCGGGCAGAGCATCCCCAACTTCGATTACGGCCTCGCGCCGGGCGTGAAAAAGACCTTCAGGAAGCTCTATGTGTCCAATTTCATCAAGGCGTTGCGGCTTCTGGCGCCGGAGGCGCGCGTTACGGACGCGGAGATGAAGAACATCTTTGCTTCCGTTGAGCGGGAGAGCGGCCTGCTTCCCGAACTCGCGATGCGGGACGGATACGGAGAAGCGGAGATCAAGGCTTTTTCGGAGGCGATCCCCGAGCTCGCCGAGCGTCCGGAGACGTTGCAATCCATCCGTACCTTCGCCTATGAGATGGCGGAACGGGAGGCGGAGAAGGAGGTCGGCCAGGCCATGGAGGCTTTGGTGCACAATTTAAATACCATGCACAGCCGGGCCGGCGCGCAGACGCCGTTTTCGAGCATCAATTACGGCACCGACACCTCTCCGGAGGGCCGCATGGTATCGCGCAACGTGATGTTGGCCACGGAAGCGGGCCTCGGCGGCGGAGAGACGGCGATCTTTCCCATCCACATCTTCAAGGTCAAGGAGGGCGTCAGCTATAACGAGGACGATCCGAACTACGACCTGTTCAAATTGGCGTGCCGCGTCAGCGCCAAGCGGCTCTTCCCCAATTTCTCCTTCCTCGACGCCCCCTTCAACATCAAATATTATGAGGCGGGCAGACCGGAGACGGAGGTCGCCTATATGGGATGCCGTACGAGGGTGCTCGCCAACACCTACGACAGCGAGAACGAGATATCCTTCGGGCGCGGCAACCTGAGCTTCACCTCTGTCAATCTGCCGCGGATCGCCATCAAGAGCAACGGCAGCGTGGAGTGGTTTTTCGAAGATCTCGAACGAAAATTGGACTTGGTGACCGATCAATTGCTCGATAGATACAAGATACAGGCGGCGAAGAAGGTGCGTAATTTCCCCTTCCTCATGGGGCAGGGGATATGGATCGGTTCGGATCAATTGTCCTTGGACGACGAGGTGGGCGAAATATTGAAGCACGGCACGCTCTCGGTCGGCTTCATCGGCCTCGCGGAAGCCTTGGTCTCGCTGATCGGCAGCCATCACGGCGAATCCCCGGAGGCGAGGAATCTGGGCTTGGAGATCGTGGGCTTCATGCGGGACTATTTGGATCGCCTCAGCGCGGAAAAGCAGATGAACTTCACCCTGCTCGCGACGCCCGCGGAGGGCTTGGCCGGGCGGTTTGTGCGCATAGACCGCAAGAAGTTCGGCGAGATCGAGGGGGTCACGGACAGAGACTATTATACGAACGGTTTTCACATTCCCGTCCATTTCTCCATCTCGGCGCATGAGAAGATCGGGATCGAAGCGCCCTATCACGCGCTCACGAACGCCGGCCACATCACCTACGTCGAATTGGACGGGGATACGTCGAACAATATCACCGCCTTCGAGCAGGTCGTGCGCGCCATGAAAGAGGCAGGCATCGGTTACGGTTCCGTGAACCACCCCGTAGACAGGGATCCCGTCTGCGGCTACAACGGGATCATCGACGATGTCTGTCCGGGTTGCGGCAGAAGGGAAGACGAAGGGGCGCTCGGATTCGAACGCATCAGGCGTATCACGGGATATTTGGTCGGAACGCTCGAACGCTTCAACGACGCCAAGAAGGCGGAGGAATCCGATCGCGTCAAACACAACGTCTCATGATCCGCGTCGCGGGTATTGTGAATGATTCCATCGTTGACGGGCCGGGACTTCGCATGGCGATCTTCATGCAGGGTTGCGACAAGGACTGCGCGGGTTGCCACAATCCGGCGGCCCGTCCCCTTGCGGGCGGCGTCGCGTATACCGCCGCCGAACTCTTCGAAAAGATCCGTTCCAATCCCCTGCTCACAGGCGTCACATTCAGCGGCGGCGAACCGTTGCTTCAGGCGGCGGCCCTCCTTCCCTTGGCGGAACGGATCCGGGCCGCGGACCTGTCCCTCGCGATCTATACGGGCGATGTCGCGGAGGATATCTTTGCGCGGGACGACGCCCGAATCCTGCGTCTCCTGTCCTTGGCGGACATCCTCGTCGACGGTCCCTTCATCCTCGCGCGGAAAAGCCTCACCCTGCCGTTTCGAGGTTCCGCGAATCAGCGGATCCTCGACGCGAAGCGATCCGCTGAGCTGAGGCGCCCCGTATGCGCAACCGATCCCGCGTGGGATGCGGATCGCGGCTAAAACAAGCAGGTTCGAGCTTCCCTCCCCGATGGCTTATGTCAACGCGTCGAACAGTTTCTTGCCGATCTTTTTTACGGGCGCCCGATCGATGTTTGCGAGTACGGTGATCTGCAGTTTTAGATCGGGGCAGATCCAAAAACTTGAACGAAACCCATCGTCCGATCCTTCGTGTCCGTACAGGAGATATCCGTTCTGCTTCCGCATGAACCAACCCAAGCCCATCTTTTCGTCGCCGGCCGGGATGGCCGCCTGTTCCCGCCAAGGGGCTTCTTCTTGGCGGGTGATGCAGAAATCCCCCCATTTCTTCATGTCGCGGAGTGTGGAGGTCAGAGTGGAACCGGGCGCGTGGGCGCGGTGGTACGGATAGTAGGCTTGCCGGACGATGCGCCGATCCCCGTCTTTCCCATGCGGCGCGACCGCGCCGTATCTGAGCAACAGGGCCGGATCCAAGGCGGCGCGCAGTTTCTCCGTATCGAACATGTGTTCTCCGGCGATTGCGAGCCTACGCCCCTCCGTCGTCCTCAGAAAGGTCAGGAAGGTCGAATCGCGCATACCGAGTTCCGCGAAGATGGATCGTTCCATATAGGTTTCAAACGCCATGCCCGACACTTCGGCGATCAGTGCGCCGAGGATGTCGTATCCGATGTTGCTGTACCGAAAACCGCCCTCACCGGGCGGCCAAAGCAGGGGCGGGGCGGTCACGTCGACCGACAGGAGAAAGCGGCGCAAGGCGCCCGCGTCCGCCTCCGGATCCGTCCACCGGTAATCCCGGATGTCGGGCAATCCGGCTGTATGGCTGAGCAATTGCCCAACGGTGATCGCCGCGCCGCGCGGATCGTCCAATCTGAGCCATGGCAGATGATCGGACAGCCGATCCTCGATCCGCAACTTCCCTTCTCTTGTCAACCGCGCGACGCCCTCCGCCACAAAGAGCTTGGCGACGGAGGCCATGTGAAACACGTCCTCCTCGCCGAGGAGCGTCTTGCTTTCAAAGTCCGAATAGCCGCGCACGGAAGAGATGTCCAATCCCGCGGCGGGCAAGGGGCCGGACGCCCCGATCTTTATGCCGACGGCCAAGCCGGGCAGATCGTGGACGGCGAAGGCTTCGTCCGTCGTTTTTTCAATAAGCGCCGCGTAATCCAATGTCGATCCTCCAAATATTGTCGCAAAACTATCGCAATTGCGCATCGGTTGTCTGATTAACTATATCATAAAGAAGGCGTTCCTAAAAGGAAGGTTTGGGCGCGCGGTTCCCGCAACGCGGTTCGGCAAAGTGAGTCATCGGTTCAAAAAAGTGAGTCACCCATGCCGTTCCGCGTTCCGCGCTCCGCTCCTTCGCGGATCGGTGTCCGCGTTATGCGGCGATCCGCCCCGTTGGTGCGCAACCGCCATTATTGGCATGGTATTTGCGTATATCCATCGTTATATTTTAGAACCCGTAATGCTGTTGTGAGGAGGATTTGATTTATGGCTGAAAAGTTGGAAAACAGATTCGGGAAGCTCCGCACGGTGGAAGAAGCCATGGAGTATATCAAGGATGGCACGAGCATCATGCTCGCGGGCTTCTGCGGTGTCGGATCATCCTATCGATTGGTGCAGGAGATCATCAAGAAAGGCGTGAAGGATTTGACGCTCATCTCCGTAGACGCGGGCGACCCGGAAGTGGGCCCGGATTATATCATTCGGGGCGAACAGGTGAAGAAGCTGATCACCAGCCACATCGGCGCCACCCCGAGGACGGGGGAACTGTTGAATGAAGGCAAGTTGGACGTGGAATTTTCGCCGCAGGGTACCTTGGCCGAGCGGATCAGGGCGGGCGGCGTAGGCATCCCGGGATTTCTGACCGATGTGGGCTTGGGTACGATCATCGAGGAGGGCAAGCAGAGGGTCACGCTGAACGGCAAGGAATATCTGCTTGAGACGGCGTTGCGGGCGGACGTCGCAATCATCCTCGCCGAAAAAGCCGACGAGTTCGGCAATTTGGTCTACAACAAGACGGCCAGAGGGCTGAATCCGCATATGGCGCGGGCGGCCGACGTAACCATCGTCGACGCGCGGGAGATCGTTCCCCTCGGGACGCTCGATCCGGAGCATGTGGTCACGCCCGGCGCCTACGTGGATATCATCGTGCAAGGAGGAGGTGAATGGACATGGGAATGGCAATCAAGGAAATGATGGCAAAGCGGGCCGCCGAGGAGATCGACAACGGCAACGTGGTGAATCTCGGGTTTGGCATTCCGCAAAAGGTCGTGAATTATATACCGAGGGACAAGACGGTGTTCCTCCATGCGGAGAACGGCGTGTTGGGCGCCGGCCCCGCGCCCGAGGAGGGTAAGGAGGACAAGGAGCTCATCGATTCCGGCGGCATACCCATCACGACGGTACCCGGCGCTTCG
>JAISGB010000099.1 GCA_031263335.1 Eubacteriales Family XIII. Incertae Sedis bacterium | reverse complement strand
TCGATAAAAATCTATCGTCATCAAGTATTTCTCTTTTTGTCAGGCGAGTGGTAGAGTACCCCATGAGATTTCATGTTTTAAAAAGTATTTCATCGCGTCCAGGAGTCCGATAATATGACGGAGTATCCCATGTTGTTCAGCCCGTTTCGTCTAAACGGGGTTACGTTGAAAAATCGCATCGTTTCCGCGCCGACATCGCTCGCGGAGCTTGCGCCGGGCGGCAGATTGAGCACGGAAAACATAGAGTATTACAAGCTGCGGGCGGCGGGCGGCGCCGCGGTCGTCACCGTTGGCGACAGCATCGTCGAAAGTTCGACGGGGCGCTCACATCCGATGCAGATCGCGCTTGACGACCCGGACTCCGTGCCGTCGCTCAAGATGTGCGCCGACGCGATCCAATCGCACGGAGCTCACGCGTCGATAGAACTCGATCACGGCGGCGTGCTCTGCGCGGAGCGATTCATCGGCCAAAAACCGCTTGGCCCTTCCGATATGGTTTTGCCGTGGGGCCCTGAAGTGAGGGGCATGACGGCCTCTGATATAGAACGGATCGCGGACGCTTTCGGCGAGGCGGCGGCGCGGGCGAAGCTCTGCGGCTTTGACATGGTCTGTGTGCATATGGGGCACGGATGGCTGCTCAATCAGTTTCTCTCTCCGTTTACGAATCTGCGCGACGACGAATACGGCGGAAGCATCGGGAACCGGATGAGATTCCCCCTGTTGGCGCTCGACAGGATTCGCGAAGCCGTCGGAAGGGCGTTTCCGATTGAGGTTCGCATGAGCGGCAGCGAGCGGCTCGATATCGGCTATGGCCTTGATACGGGTAGAGAGATTGCGAAACTTCTCGACAAACAGGGGGTATGCGATCTGCTCCATGTGTCGGCGGGGACGAACGCGGATGATTACTCCGCGGTCCTCATGCACCCCGGCAGTTTCCAGAAGGAAGGGGAGAATCTTTACTTAGCGAAGGAGATACGCAAGCACGTGAAACTTCCGGTACTGAGTGTCGGCGGTTTCGGCAGCCCCTCGTTCATGGAAGAGACGCTCGCGTCCGGCGACGTCGATCTGATAGGGGTTGCGCGGGCGCTCATCGCGGATCCGATGTTGCCGAAAAAGGCGTATGCCGGAGAGACGGAAGACATCGTTCCCTGCGTCAGATGCGGGGAATGTCAGAGCGGTATGTTCGTACACCGGAACATCCGTTGCACCGTAAATCCTTTGATCGGACGTGATCGGGAATACTTTCTTCCTCCTACCGTTCGCGTCCGTAAAAAAATTCTTATCGCGGGCGGCGGTCCGGCGGGGATGCAGGCCGCTATCACCGCTCGCGGGCTTGGACATGACGCCGTACTCATCGAGAAATCCCCGCGCCTCGGCGGGGCGCTCGCTCACATGGACGGCATCTGGTTCAAACAGCCGCTTGTGAAATACCGGGATTATCTGATCGACAAACTCGGGCGGCTTGATATAGATGTGCGTCTGGAGATTGACGCGTCGGACTACGACTTTGCGGCGGAGCCCCCCGACGCCGTGGTATGCGCGATCGGCGCCGATCCCGTTCGCCCGGACATCGCCGGATTGGAGCTGATGAATCCGTCGATTGGCGTACCCGACTCACCCGAAGGGCTCGGCGAGCGCGTCGTTATCATCGGCGGCGGGCTTGTCGGAAGCGAATACGCGGTGTATCTGGCCGACCTCGGTCACGAGGTGACCATACTCGAAATGATGGAGCAGATCGCGCCGGACGCGGGATTCATGCACCGGACGGGGCTGTTGCACGAGATAGAGACGCGGAGCGGGGCGGGTGCGGAAGGCGCGGGGCGTATCGACGTACAGACGGGAATGCGGTGCGTTGAGGTCGATGAACGGACGGTGTACGCGGAAGATCGGCAAGGCGTCAGGCGCGCGTTTGAAGCGGACAGCCTCATCCTCGCCGTCGGACTTTCACCGCGCGTCGCTGAAACCGAAAAGCTGAGGGCGCGCGCGTTGTCCGCAGGCGCGGCGTTCTACACGGTCGGCGACGCTGGATCGCCAACCACGATTATGCGCGCGGTCCGGGACGGTTATGACGCCGTCGTGGATATTGGCTTGCGATAGTGTAGACCCGCCGCCGGTACGGACGAGTGGCGGAGTCGTATACGGTACACGGATGAAATGATTACGAAAGGAATTTTTATGGGAAGAGTAAAAACGACGCGTAGTCCGGATGAGGATATCCGCGTTTGGGAGGACAAGAGAGAGATCAAGAATCTGATGGGAAAATACGCGAACCTCCTGATCCTGAACAGAGACGATGAAATCTACGATATGCTCTGGTCGAAATCCCGCGCGGACACGGCGTTCGGGGTGAACGAAGGATGGTATGCCGGAGCGGATTCCGTGAAGCGCCGCTATCAGGCAAGGTATGAAAAAAACAGGGTGATCGCGTCTATGTTGGAAGGCAGGTTTCCCGATCGGTTTAGCGGAAAGCGCGGGGACGCGCTGTATGGTATCGGTGTTTTCAGGTCCATGCCCGTGTCGTGCCCCATCATCAAGGTGGCGGCGGATGGGCGTACGGCGAAGGGCCTCTGGGTCTGTCAAGGCAGCGCCGCGGATCTATATCCATACGGACCCGCCGCGCGGTGGATATGGGGATACTACGATGTGGTGTTCGTCCGGGAGGAAGGCGGTTGGAAAATATGGCGCCTCAAATGGTTTGAGGAACTCTCGGCGAGGTGCGGGACGGACTGGGGACGCATAGAGGAAGCGCCCGCCGACCTTCCCGAATTTGCGGGGATACGCGATTTAGCCGAACCGGCGCTCGACATCGAGGAAACACTTTATCCCGCGTGGTCGCCTTCACGTCCGTTATGCTCCGCAAAGATTCCGGGAGATTACGATACATACCTTGCGGACGAAGACGCCGCGTTGCCGCAGTCGCTTCGGATCGACGACGGGGAAATCGTGGGGCTTGCCCCCGCGCCCGCGTCTGCGGGCGATGAGGAACTGTCAGAGGACGACATCCGCAAGTTGGCGCGCGTCATGGATAAAGAGG
>JAISGB010000073.1 GCA_031263335.1 Eubacteriales Family XIII. Incertae Sedis bacterium | reverse complement strand
CGCTCTTCACGGACATCGCCGCGTTCGGTTAACAGTCACGCTATTGGTTGCGAACTTAGAACCCGGACTGCATCAAAACTATCGCGACTGTTGAATTGTTATGATTTTATTTTATACTGCCTATTTGATTTGGTGTTCCGCTTTCGCGCGAACTTGTTCCGCTGTGGGGTAGGCGTCCAATGTTGTGATCTCTGCGTCCGCTTGCACTGCGGCCAAGATCAGCGCTTTTTCGCGTTCGCCCTTCCGTAACGCGCGATCCAATGCCCTGTGCGCCGCGTCGATCCCCTGCGTCCCTTTGCCTTTTGCCGTGTAGGCGTCCTTCGCGACGATGAATGCGAAGAGCAGGATGTCCGGCTTGTGCGGGCTTGCGGGGATCAGCTCGGTCAGCAAGCCCTTCACCGCCTCCCGTTGCGTCTCGACGCCGAAAGGGAACACCCGTTCGTTGAATTCCCTCGCGCGGCGTTCGCGTTCTTCCTTGTTGACAAAGGGAAATCCCTCAAAAATACCCATCTCCGCCTCCGTTTCCATGCAGGATATGTTCATAAGATACCGGATGCGAACGGGAAAGTCAAAAAACACGCATCATAAATGACTGCGCTGACGCTCCGCATTTATGATATAACAACCTTCGGCTGTTATATCACATCGGATGCCGCGCGATTTTTTCGCCCTGCGGTCGAAAACGCGCATGGCTGTATCATAAATGACTACGCTAACGCTCCGCATTTATGATATAATAATTCTTATTTGCGACGCTCTCTGTGTGTGACGTACGCCCGAAGGGAGGGACTTGTGGCGGCAAATCCGATAAGGGTCAGCCAATTGAACGGATATATCAAGCGCGTCCTGCAGTCCGATCCCATTTTGGGCCGGGTCTCTGTGGTGGGGGAGATTTCCAATCTCCGGCATCACGGCAACGGCCACGTCTATTTCAGTCTGAAGGACGATCGGGCGCGGGTCAATTGCTTTCTGCCGTCCGACGTGTTCGCGGGTCTCGGCTTTGAGTTGGCGGACGGCATTGAGTCCGTCGTCTCCGGCTATGTGAGCGTCTATGAGAACGGAGGCACGTATTCTCTGAACGTGCGGGGGATCGAGATGCGCGGCGCGGGCAGCCCGGCCATAGCCTTCGCGGCGCTCAAGGAAAAATTGGCGGGTGAGGGGCTGTTTGACAAGCGGCATAAGAAACCCCTGCCGAGTTTCCCCGCGCGGATCGCCATCGTGACCTCGGCCACGGGCGCCGCGATTGAGGATATGGTGACGATCATCACGGCAAAGAACGATTACACGGACATCCTCATCTGTCCTACCTTGGTGCAGGGATCGACGGCGGCGGCGCAGATCGCCGATCGGATCGCGTACGTGAACCGCGCGCGGCCGGACACGGACGTCATCATCGTCGGGCGCGGCGGCGGTTCCGTCGAAGATCTGTGGGCGTTCAACGAAGAAGCGGTGGCGCGCGCCATCTTCGCTTCGCGTATCCCCGTGATCTCCGCCGTGGGCCATGAGACGGATGTGACCATCGCGGATTTTGTGGCCGATGTAAGGGCGGAGACCCCTACGGCGGCGGCGCAGATGGCCGTCCCCGACATCGGCGACATCCGGGCGTATCTGACGGAATGCGCGGCGACGCTGAATTCCGGGCTGACGGATAGGTTGGAACGCCTGTCTCTGCGCGTCGGCGCCTGTGACACGGGCAGGATGCGGCGAGCGATCTTGGCCAAGATATCCCACGCGGAATCCGAGGCGGGATACGCGGCGAGGGAGGCGGTGATGCGCGTACGTGAGCGCGTCGCGGAGAAGCGGCATACGGCGGAACTGCGGATCGGGGCGATCGAGGCGTTGAACCCCCGCGCGATATTGCGGCGCGGTTACGCGGCGTTGACGGACGGGGACGGGCGGATCATCGCGTCCGCGCGGCAGTTGCGTGAGGGAATGGCTCTGCGCGCGATCCTCGGGGACGGCAGTGCGGATGTCACCGTCGACCGCGTCGAACGCGGGATGTGACCCGTTGGTTACCGTTTAAGGTGAAATCAAGACCACTCGACGGGATCGGGAAAAGAGGAAAGGGATGGCAACGAAGGGGACGGACCGGATCGGTTTCGAACAGGCGTTGGAAAAATTGGAAGAATATTCGGAACTTCTCTCGCGGGAGGGCGTCACCTTGGAAGAGGCGATGCGGGCGTACGAGGAAGGGATCCGATATTACGGCGTCTGTGCGCGTATGCTCGACGAGGCGAAACAGCGGATAGAGACGCTCGATCCGGACGCCGGGACGGGAGAAGGGATCGCGGCCGATGATTGAATATCCCGAATATCGCAGGTTGAAGTATTTGGTCGAGGAACACCTCTTGGATTTTCTGCCGGAGATCGACCCGTTGAGCCTCACCCTCTACGACGGCATGCGTTACAGCTTGAAATCCGAAGGAAAGCGTATCCGACCCGTCCTGCTGTTGGCGGCCTGCGAATTGGCCGGAGGGGAGACCGCCACGGCCTTGCCCTATGCCTGCGCCGTGGAATATATCCACACCTATTCGCTGATCCACGACGATCTGCCCGCCATGGATGACGACGATGTCAGGAGGGGGCGTCCCACGAACCATAAGGTCTACGGCGAGGCGATCGCGATCTTGGCCGGGGACGGTTTGATCTCATCCGCGTTTGAGGCGATGAACAAGGACCTGTTCCTGTACTTCGATCGGACGGACGAACTGAAACAACGTATCCGCGCGGTCTTTGAGCTGTCAAAGGGCTGTGGTTGCCGCGGGATGATCGCGGGTCAGATCGCGGACATGGAGGCTGAGGCGGGGCGCGTATCGCCCGAGCTGTTGGACTACATCCACATCAACAAGACCGCAGCCCTCATCGAATCCGCCATCATCGCCGGCGCCTATATCGGCGGCGCGGACGAGGAACTCTTGGGCGCCTTGCGCGTCTACGGCGAAAATCTCGGCTTGGCGTTCCAGATTGCCGACGATATATTGGACGTGACGGGCGACGAACGGGAGACGGGCAAGCGGACGGGGCAGGACAGCGCCATGCGCAAGGCTGCCTATCCGGCTCTGTGCGGCTTGGGGCGTTCCAAGGAGCGGCTGTCCGAACTTACGGGCGCTGCGGTCGGCGCCATGGCGCGATATCGTGACAACGCGGAATTTTTTGTGGAGATAGCGAAGGCTTTGGCCGAAAGGACCGGTTGATTCATGCTGAAAAAACGCCTCATCGACTATAACTTCCCGGAGGATCTGAAGGGGATGACGGAGAATGAATTGGAGATCCTTTCCTATGAGATCAGGGACTTTCTCATCGAGAAGATCTCCGAGACGGGCGGGCATCCGGCGCCGAACCTCGGTGTGGTGGAGTTGACCATCGCCATCCATAAGGTGTTTGACATCCCCCGCGATCAGGTGGTATGGGATGTGGGACACCAGTCCTACGTCCATAAGATTCTCACGGGGAGGGCGTCCGCCTTTGACCGTCTGCGCCGCTACGGCGGGATCAGCGGATTCCCCAAGTCCAACGAGAGCGTCGCGGACGTCTACAACAGCGGACACAGCAGCACCTCCATCTCCGCAGCCATGGGCTTGGCCGCCGCCCGCGACAGGAAGGGCGCCGATCATAAGGTGTTGGCCGTCATCGGGGACGGGGCGATGACGGGCGGTTTGGCGTTCGAGGGGCTGAACAACGCGGGACACAAAAAAACCGACATCATCGTCATCCTGAACGACAATGAGATGTCCATCGCGAAGAACACGGGCAGCCTGTCCCATCATCTGAGCAAGTTGCGATCGTCCCGCACCTACCTGAATATGAAAAAATCCCTCAAAAAGGGTGTTACAGGCATCCCCATTGTGGGCGAAGGACTCTATCGGGGTCTGGATCATCTGCGCGTCCTCATGCGCTACGCCGTCACGGCCGAATCTATATTTGAAGAATTGGGATTCAGCTATTTCGGACCCGTGGACGGGAATGATCTGCGCGAGACCATCGAGCTGTTGGAGTCCGCGAAGTCTGTCGGTGGACCCGTCCTCATCCATGCGGTCACGAAGAAGGGCAAGGGGTATCGGAACGCCGAGCTTTCGCCGGACAAATTCCACAGCATCGGGCCGTTCGACGCGGAGACGGGCATACCGCGCGCCAAGCTCAAAGGGGATACTTGGTCCGCGCTGTGCGGCAAGACGCTGATCGAATTGGCGGAACGGGACGCGCGCGTGATCGCCATCACGGCGTCCATGACCGACGGAACGGGATTGGGATCCTTTGCCGAACGCTTCCCGGATCGCTTTTTCGATGTGGGGATCGCCGAGGCGCACGCGGTCACCTTTGCGGCCGGCTTGGCGATAGGCGGGATGCGGCCTTTCGTCTGCTGTTATTCCAGCTTCCTTCAGAGAGCCTACGATCAGATCGCCATGGATGTCGCCATGCAGGGATTGCCCGTCGTGTTCATGATCGACCGAGCCGGCAATGTGGGACCCGACGGCGAGACGCATCATGGTGTGTTTGACTTGTCCTATCTGCGGCATATCCCCAATATGACGGTCATGGCGCCCGTCGATGGGCGGGAACTTGCCGCCATGACGGCCTATGCCCTGTGCGGGGACGCAGGTCCCTGCGCCATCCGTTACCCCAAGGGGGCGCCGAAGGCGATTCCGCGCGGCGACGGGCGTCTTACGGACGGGATGCGCGAAAACCTGTATGCGGATAACGCGAATCTATACCTCGTGAACGGCGCGCCCGCCGCGTCCGCGCAACCCATCGTGAAGGGAAAGAGCGTGACGTTGCGCGAAGGGAGCGATATGGAGATATGGGCGGTGGGGAACTTTGCCCCCGTCGGCCTTGCCGCCGCCGACATCCTGCGGGAACGCGGCATATCGGCGAAGGTCGTGAACCCGCGCTTTGTGAAGCCTTTTGACGAGGAGGCCTTGCGCGATGCAGGACGCAGGGGGATTCCCCTGCTTACCTTGGAGGATAACGCGCTCAAAGGCGGATTCGGTGAAGGCGTTTTGGCCTTCTTCGCGCGCAACGGGTACGGAAACCGCGCGCTCGCCCTCGGTTGGCCAGATGATTTCATCACGCACGGTTCCGTGGAGGAATTGATGCGGTACTGTGGGCTTGACGCGGCTTCTGTGGCGGAACGGGCGGGAGAACTCTGCGGGATCACCGACGCGTCCGCGCGCGCCGAGCGCGGCGTGTGAGCGTGGACGACAGGAGGGCGCGGCGCCCGGATTCCGGTTCGGGCGGGCGGGCTGCGAAGCCGACGATCGAAAAGAAGCGGCTCGATGTCCTGCTCGTCGAACAGGGGTTCTTTTCGTCGCGCGAGCGGGCGCAGGCTTCCGTCATGGCTGGGGTTGTCCGCGTGAACGGCGTGCGGGAATGGAAGGCCGGCGTTCGCCACGGAAGCGACGCGCGCATCGAGGTGACGGAGGACGCGCTGAAATACGTGAGCCGAGGCGGGTTGAAGTTGGAAAAAGCCTTGCGGGAATGGCGCATCGATCTGAACGGCAGGACGGCGGCGGATATCGGCGCTTCGACGGGCGGTTTCACCGATCTCATGCTCCGATCGGGCGCCGCGCGGGTCTACGCCATCGATGTGGGATACGGGCAGTTGGATTGGAAGTTGCGAACCGATCCCCGCGTGACAAATATCGAGCGCACGAACATCCGGTATATGGACCGGGCGTTGATCGCCGGGCCGCTCGACTTCATCGCCATCGACGTCTCGTTCATCTCCCTGCGGCTCGTCCTGCCGGTTGCGGTCTCCCTCTTGGCTCCGGACGGAGGCGTCGTAGCCCTGATCAAGCCGCAGTTCGAAGCCGAGCGGGGGCAGGTGGGCAAGAAGGGCGTCGTGCGCGACGTCGCGGTGCGCGCCGAGACGGTGGATAAGGTGAAGGGCTACGCGGCGGACAACGGCCTTGTGACCGAAGGCGTCGTCGAATCGCCGATCACGGGGGCGAAAGGGAATGTGGAGTTCCTCGCGTATCTCAAGCGCGCGGACAGATGTATGTTTGAAGTTAAGTGAGGAACCGGAATCGATGTACACACCTATGATGCAACAGTATCTGGAGATCAAGGAGCAGTATCAGGACTGCATCCTGTTCTTCCGTTTGGGGGATTTCTATGAGATGTTCTTCGACGACGCGCTCGAAGCCTCCGCCGCCTTGGACATCACCCTCACGAAGAAGAATTGCGGCGTGGACAACGAGAAGGCGCCCATGTGCGGCGTCCCCTTCCATTCGGTTGATTCCTACATCACGAAACTCGTCGAGAAGGGTTACAAGGTCGCCATCTGCGAACAGACGGAGGAACCCGTATTCGCGAAGGCCTTGGTCGCCCGCGAGGTGATCCGCGTCCTGACGCCCGGCACGCTGACGGGGGACTCCATGCTCAACGCGCAGGAGAACAACTATCTGGCGTCGGTCTACGAAGGGGAGGGCGGCGTGGGTTTGGCCTACTGCGACATATCGACGGGCGAGCTGTCGGCCGCCGCCATCGAGGGCAAGGACAGTGTGAATGTCCTGATCAACGAGTTGACCCGCGTCGGCGCGCGCGAGGTGATCCTGTTCGGCGAGGACGCGCTTTCCTCGCTTGAGGATGTGATACGGGATGAGACCGACATCTACACCTCCGTCTTGACGGAATCGTATTACGATGTAAAGCGGGGCGAACGGGCGCTCGAAACCTTCTTCGGGGGTTCGTCCGGCGAGCATCTCGGCCTCGCGGAGACGGGGAACAAGGTCCGCAAGGCGCTGTACGGACTCTTTTCCTATCTGGAGGAGACCCAAAAACAACAATTGCTCCACATCAACCGCGTCGATATCTACAACTTCACCGATCACATGGTATTGGACAAGGCGAGCATACGCAATCTGGAACTGACCGAGACCCTGTTCGATCGGCAGGTCAGCGGTTCCCTGCTCGGCGTCCTCGACAAGACGCACACGGCGATGGGCGGCAGACTCCTGAAGAAATGGCTGCGCGAACCCCTCATCAGCGTCGACGCCGTCAACCGCCGTTTGGACGCCGTGGAGACCTTGACGGATGGGATCTTGATGAGGAACAACCTGCGCGAACATTTCAGGTCCGTCTACGATCTGGAGCGATTGGCGGGGCGCGTGTCCTGCGGCAACGCCAACGGACGCGACCTCATTGCCCTGAAAAACAGCACGCTGGCCCTTACGGAGATCAAGGGCGAGCTGTCCGAGATGACGGAGGGCTGTCTGCTTGCGGAACTTGACGCGCGCATCGACGATCTGCCCGATATTCGGACCCTCATCGAATCCGCGATCACGGAAGACCCGCCGTTTTCCGTCCGGGAAGGGGGGATGATCCGGGACGGCTATTCGGAGTCCTTGGACGCGCTGAAGGATTCCATCCGCGACGGACAGCAGTGGATCGCCTCCCTCGAACGCAAGGAACGGGAACGCACGGGCATCAAGAACCTGAAGGTGGGCTACAACCGGGTGTTCGGTTACTATATCGACGTCACGAACGCGAACAGGGGCCTGATCCCCGAAAATTACATCCGCAAACAGACCTTGGTCAATTCGGAACGCTATATCACGCCCGAATTGAAGGAGGTCGAGTCGCTCGTCCTCGGCGCGGAAGCGGGGATCAATCGGATGGAATATGATATCTTCACGGAGATACGCGTGAAGTTGCAGACATATATTCCCGCCATCCAACATACCTCCGCAGCCTTGGCCGCCTTGGACGTCCTGACCGCTTTCGCGGAAGCCGGGGAGAAATACGGGTATGTGAAACCGCATGTGGACGATGGGGACGTCGTCGAGATCGTGCGGGGTCGGCATCCCGTCATCGAGCGCAACATGAACGGGGCCGCCTTCGTCCCCAACGACATCTACCTCGATCGGGGCGATCGCAGCATGTTGCTGATCACGGGTCCGAACATGGCGGGGAAATCCACCTATATGCGGCAGACCGCCCTCATCGTTCTCATGGCGCAGATCGGTTCCTTCGTTCCCGCAGATCGGGCGCGGATCGGCGTTGCGGATCGGCTGTATACGCGGATCGGGGCCTCGGACAATCTGGCAAAGGGGCAGAGCACCTTCTTCGTCGAGATGAACGAATTGGCCTATATCCTCAATACCGCAACGAAGCGGAGCCTCATCATCTTGGACGAGATCGGCCGGGGGACCAGCACCTATGACGGGCTGTCCATCGCGTGGGCCGTCTTGGAGTATCTCTGCGCGGAAGAACGGCGTGTGCGCACCCTGTTCGCCACTCATTACCACGAGCTGACCGTCTTGGAGGGCAAGCTGTCCGGCCTTACGAACCTGAATACGGAGATCGGGGAGAGCGATGGGGAGATCGTGTTTCTCCATCGCATCACGGAGGGCAGCGCGAGCAGGAGCTATGGGATCCATGTCGCGCGCTTGGCTGGCGTACCCG
>JAISGB010000057.1 GCA_031263335.1 Eubacteriales Family XIII. Incertae Sedis bacterium | reverse complement strand
GTGAGCCTCCAAAGGGATGCCGGCGTGATGGAAGCCCTTCTCATTTCCAGCAAGACCTCGACGGTGGAGGCCGACGCCGCGCAGGCGGTCGTCAGGGCCATGCACGACAGCATGATGATGATCCCTGTTTACAACATCTATGACATCATGGTGACGAAGCCCACGGTCCACGGCGCCGAATGGTGCGAATGGGGCGGCAGCACGGTATTCCTGCCCGAAAAGACTTGGATGGATCAATAATCGAGGGGAGGAGGCGCGGATGGTTGCCTACATCGTGCGACGCATGCTACACGCATGCGTCGTCGTCCTCTTGGTCAGCATTCTGATATTCATCATCATCAGATTGTTGCCGGGCGATCCCATCATTATGTTGCTCAACCAAAGTACGGGGGTTTCCTTCACGGCGGAGCAAATCGAGGACCTGCGTCATCAATTCGGCTTGGACAAACCCATTCCGGTTCAATACAAGGATTGGATACTCGATGTGCTTCGCGGTGATTTCGGCATATCCATCATCAATCGATACAATATTGGCGCGGAGATCGCAAAGAAGCTCCCCGTTACGCTGTGTCTGGGACTGACATCCTTTGTCATCGGCCTGATCATCGGACCCATACTCGGCGTGATCAGCGCCGTTCGCCGCGGAAAGGCCGTCGATACGCTTGTGACGATCGCGGCGAATATCGGCATTACGGCGCCGCAGTTTTGGGTCGGAATTCTCCTCATATTCTTATTCGGGCTGAAATTGGGCTGGTTGCCCATATACGGATACACTCTGCCGTGGGAGGATTTCGTGATGTCCGTGAAGCAGAGCGTCATGCCCGTCGTCGTATTGGCGATGTTTCCCGTCGCGTCCTCCGCGAGACAGATGCGTTCGAGCATGATAGAGGTCATGCATGAGGATTACATCCGAACGGCTTGGGCCAAGGGTTTAAAGGAAAAAGCCGTGATCATCCGCCACGCGGTAAAGAATTCCCTCATACCCGTCGTCACCCTGCAGGGCTTGCTTCTCCGGAACATCGTCGGCGGCTCCGTCATCGTGGAAACGGTGTTCGTCATACCGGGCATGGGGAAGTTCATGATCGACAGCATGTTGGCGCACGATTATACGGTCGTGCAGGCCTGCGCGTTCATCATGATTCTCGTGGTCGTCATCAGCAATCTGATCGTCGATCTGTCGTACGGTTGGCTGGATCCCAGGATCCGGTACGATTGAGAGGAGGTACGCCATGACTGAATTGAAATCGGATCCGGCCGCCGTCTTCGCCGTCGAGGACGATCTGTTGCCTCCCGTAAACGAGACAAGGCGATTCTTCCGCGTACTGTTCAGCCGAAAAATCGTCGTCTTCGGCGCCGCGATTATTTTCATAACGATTGTCTGCGCGCTTTTTGCCAACGGAATCGCGCCTTTTGAGCCGAATAAACAGGATTTGAAAAATGTTCTCGCCGCTCCCGATTTCACGCATTGGCTCGGAACGGACGCCATCGGGCGCGATCTTTTGAGCCGCATCATACACGGCACGCGAGTCGCCCTTTTGATCGGCGTCGGGACGGTGGTGATCTCGGCGATACTCGGCTCCGTCATCGGCTTGGTCGCCGGATACGCCTCGGGATTTCTGCAGGCGATCATCATGCGCGCGACGGACGCGCTTATGGCCCTGCCGCCCATCATGCTCGCGCTGTTGATTTCCGCAATTCTCGGCGGAGGCGTCAGAGGCGTCATGATTGCGGTGGCGGTCTCCCTGCTGCCCGGTTATATTCGCTTGATCGCGGGACAAGTTTTGTCATTAAAGGAAAACGATTACATCATGGCCGAGCGCTCCATGGGCGCGAGCAGGACACGCATCATGTTCAGGCATCTGCTGCCGAACTGCATGTCCCCGCTCATCGTGCAGATGACGATGATGATGGGGCTCGCCATCTTGACGGAGGCCTCTTTGAGCTTTCTGAGCCTCGGAATCATTCCCCCGACGCCCGCTTGGGGCGCCATGGTCTATGACGGCTATCGCTTCCTGCTCAGAAATCCGCTGCTTTCCATCGCTCCGGGACTTTCGATCATGTTGTTGGTGTTCGCCTTCAACATGGTCGGGGACGGTCTGCGCGACGCCCTCGATCCGCGTCTGCGCGGCGCGCTGTAGGAAGGGGGACGCCGTTATGGATGAGCTTCTGAGGGTGGAGAATCTGCACACCGTCTTCCGCACGGACCGCGGCGTCGTTCACGCGGTGCGGGATATTTCCTATGAAATAAACGAAAGCGAGATCATCGGCCTCGTGGGGGAGAGCGGCTGTGGGAAATCCATAAGCCAAATGTCCGTACTGCAACTGATTCCAACGCCGCCGGGAAAGATCGTATCCGGAAAGGCGCTGTTTGACGGCGTTGATCTGCTGAAACTCGGAAAACACAGCGATGAGCTTTCCGGTATACGCGGAGAAAAGATATCGATGATATTCCAAGAGCCGATGACCTCCCTGAACCCCGCCATGACGATCGCGAAACAGATGTCGGAGGTGTTGATCGTTCATCTGAACACGCAAAAGCGCGAGGCCCGGGAAAGATGCGTCGATATGCTCGCGCAGGTCGGCATTCCCGATCCGGGAAACAGAATCGACGATTATCCGCACCAATTGAGCGGAGGCATGCGACAGCGCGTCATGGTGGGCATGGCAATGCTCTGCAATCCAAAGCTGATCATCGCCGATGAAGCGACGACGGCCCTCGACGCGACGATACAGGCGCAGCTTCTGGAATTGATGTATGAAATGGTCAGAAGATATAAGACGGCGCTCGTACTCGTAACGCACAATCTCGGCGTGGTAGCGCGATACGCGCAACGCATCAACGTCATGTACGCCGGCAGGATCGTCGAATCCGGAACGGTCAGGGAAATTTGGAACGAGACGGCGCATCCGTATACGAAGGGCTTGCTCAAATGCATGCCGAAGCTCGGAACCGCGCTCACGCCGATTCACGGAAAACCGCCGTCGCTTATCGGTGAATCCGTGCTCTGTCCCTTTCGTCCGCGCTGCGAAGAGCGGATTGCGCTGTGCGACGAGCTCCCGGTCGGCGCCCCGACCCATCTAGGAGGAAGTCACTCGACGGCGTGCATACGCGTAACGGAGGGGAAGGGCTTATGAGCGTCGCGACGGAATCGAACGAAAAAATTCTCGATGTGAAGAATCTGAAGATGTATTTCCCCGTTACGCGCGGCGTGCTCAGGCGTAAGGTCGCGGAGATAAAGGCCGTGGACGATGTCTCATTGTCCCTGCGCCCCGGGGAAACACTGGGCTTGGTCGGCGAAAGCGGCTGCGGCAAGACCACGGTGGGCCGTTGCATCCTGAGACTGTACGAGCCGACGGCGGGCGAGATCGTATTTGAGGGCGAGGATATCACGAGGCTGAACGCGAGAACCCTGCGAGCGTGGCGCAGAAAGATGTCGCTCGTCTTTCAGGATCCGTACAGTTCTCTCGATCCGCGCATGAATTCAGGCGATATCGTGGGAGAACCGCTGCTCATTCACGGACTCGTAAGCAAGGGAGCCGCGTATCGCAAGGAGGTCGAAAAGCTGTTTGGCATGGCCGGACTCGACCCGCGGATGATGGACCGGTTTCCGCACGAATACAGCGGGGGCCAGCGTCAAAGGTTATCCATCGCGCGGTCCTTGGCGGGCGATCCCTCTCTGATCATATGCGACGAGCCGATATCGGCTCTGGATGTTTCGATGCAGGCGCAGATATTGAATCTGCTTCATGAGTTGCGTGACAAGAAACCGCGGCTCAGCTATATATTCATATCGCACGACCTGCCGGCGGTCCAATACATCAGTCACCGCGTCGCGGTGATGTACCTCGGACGCATCATGGAGATCGCGGATAGTACGGAGCTGTACAGTCACACCCTGCACCCGTATTCGATCGCGCTTTTGTCGGCGATTCCGATTCCGGATCCCGATTTTGAAGCCGAACGGAAGCGCATCGTTCTGGAGGGTGATGTTCCCACTCCGCTGAATCCGCCCAAGGGTTGCTCGTTTCATCCCAGATGTTGGCGCGCACAGGCGCGCTGCGGCGAAGAAACTCCCGAGCTGAAGGAGGTGTCGCCTTCCCACAGAGTCGCATGTCATTTTGTATAAGTTTCACATAAAAGAAGGAGATTTCCATGGCTAAAAAACTGAACAACCTGTTGGATCCTCGGGGCAAGCAAGACCGTCACGTGATCGATCCGGCGCCCCGCGTAACGCTTGACGAACTCAGAAGCGGAAAGATATTGTTTTACAACAATACAAAACTCGGCTTCTGCAACTACATGACGGTGTTCGATCGCATAAAGGAACGCTTCACGGAACTCGGAATCACAAATTGGGTCGAGTATACGGAGACGGTTCGCGGCAAGGACGCGAAGATGCTCGCGGAGTACGCGGCTATGTTGGCCCGAGAGAAACCCACGGCGGCCGTCACCGCGTTCGGAGACATGGGTACATCATCATCGACGACGGTCCTTACGATCGAACTTGAAAAGTTGGGGATTCCTACCGTCTATATGACGGCGCCTCCGGGATCCGCGATCACGGAAGGCGTCGGCGTCTACCGCGCCGGACAACTCTGTCTCTGCTCGCTCGACGTCTATCAGGCGAGCACCGCGGAGGAGGTCGCGGCGGAGGTTGACAAGAAGTGGGATTATATCATCGACTCCCTCACGGCCACGGGCGACAAATTGAAGGAGATCGCGCACATCGATTTCAAAATGGACCGCACGCCGCCGCGGGAGGACGGTCTCCTGCCCATCATCGATCAAATCGACGCGGAGGATGAGCGGCTGTTGGAGCCCGGCTGCTATATGGAGGAGATCAACGACTATTTCAATCGGGAGCACATCAGCGACGGACTGCCCATCATCCCGCCCACGATGAGACGCTATAAGAAAATGCTGGAGTACTGCCCATTAGACGAGGACGCCGTCCTCTGCGACCCGAGCGGCCCGAGCGGCGCGCGCGTCACGGTAAAGGACGCGGCAATAGCGGCGGTTATGGCGGGCTGCAAGCCGCACGCGATGCCGATCATCGTCGCCGCTTGCAAGGCGATGAACAACCAGCTCTACAACCTCAACCAGAGCGTCACCACATCGCACCCCGGCGGAACGCTCGTAATCGTCAGCGGTCCCATCGCGCAGG
>JAISGB010000246.1 GCA_031263335.1 Eubacteriales Family XIII. Incertae Sedis bacterium | reverse complement strand
CCGACCGTGTCGCTGAATCGTCCGATGCTCGTTATACGCACGAAGAAGTTTTTTCGCGACTGAAAGCCGGCATCAATGGGTAGAGTGTTCTTGCTTCGCTATCTCCCGTTATTTGAGGAGGACTTAGCGGCAGCGCGCGACTATATCGCACTCAATTTGCAAAATCCGAAAGCGGCGTTGCGGTTAATTGAAGATACGGAGAAAGCTATATGCAATCGTCTTGAAAACCCACTTATTTACGCGCCATATTTTTCGCTCAAGGATCGCAGACAACCCTATTATCGTATCAATATCAGGAAATTCGCGGTGTTTTATGTTGTCATCGACAATGTGATGGAAGTTCGACGTTTTGTGTACAGCAAGCGAAATTTGCATGACATCATTTGATGTCGGCGGGTGGTGTTTGGCGTAAGGTCTTCATACAGTCTGCATCGGGTTTGAGTTCACACAAAATTTGAAACGGTCTCTCCGAGTCTTACACATATTCCGTCCAATCCCGTTCAAACAGCTCCGCGCATATCTGTGCTCTCAGCCTTGTGGCGGACAGTTGCCTATATAGCGCTTTTCGAATATACGCCTTGTTTTTGCCTGTGAATTTCTCCAACTTGTCCACGGTGAGCATATGCAAAAGCTCGGGCCGCCGGAGCAAATCAAGCTGTCTTTTCAAGGAGAAGTCAAGGTTTATCCCCGCTTCCCGAAGCACATCAATCCCGGCTTCGCCATCGGATTCTTCTGCGGTGAGTATTCCCCAATGACGCGGCCAAGTCCTTCATCCGTTCCGTATCCTGTCGTAAGCTTCGTAGGCGTTCTTCGCTTTTTTGATTTCCGTAAATCAAATCCATTATAACATGGATCGGCCCCTTCCCCCAACAAACCCAACGATCTCCGCATACGCGTCCTCAGCGGCGTCGGAATCCCCGAGGCCGTTTGCGAAGGCGTGATAGGCGCCGTCGTAGACGACGGTCCTGACTTCGCCGCCGAAGTTGTGCAGATGTTCGCCGTACAGGAGGCCGTCGCATAGGAGTCCGTCCCGCTCCGCGAGCAGGAGCAGGGCGCGCGGGGGGTTCGGGTCGTCGGTCGCGGTCGAAAGAAGCGGCGAGAAACAGATGTCGGTGTAGTCCTTTGCGTCCCGCGCGTACATCTTGCGCGCGAGCAGGATCATTTTGCGCATGACGGAAAACTCCGGTTCCTTGCGGTTGTAGCTGTCCTTGTCGAGTGAGTCCATGTCGGTGACGGGGTAGAGCAGGATCTGTCCCGCAGGGACAAGATCGTGAAGGTTTCTGAGCGAGAGGGCCATGGCCGCCGCGAGGTTCCCGCCCGCGCTGTCGCCCGAGACATATATCTGCGCGGCGTCGATGAAGCGGCGTGTTTCCGAGGATTTGAGCAAGCGAAACAGTCCCCGCTCGCATTCCCGCAACGCGGCCGGATACCGCGCTTCCGGCGCGACGTGGTATTCTGTCGAGGCGCAGACGAGATCGTTTTCGTCCGCGAGCTTTTTCATCAGCCCTTCGTTCGCGAGGTATGTCCCGCCGATAAAGCCGCCGCCGTGGATGAAATAGATCAGGGGGTATTTTCCTTCGGGCAGGTCGGTTCTGCGATAGAAATAGACGCTGAAAGCGCCGCTGCCGGCGTCGTCCGTATATTCCTCCTTTATGATCTCGTTTCGTATCCTCACCTCGGGCAGGGCGATCTTCAGCGACGCCTCGCGCATGCCCCGGAGCAGTCGTCCGACCGTGAACGCGAGGATGGGTTGCGGCAGACGCGCGAACCCGGCGCTCGTCTTCGCGGAATCCTTCGCCGCCTTCGCTTCGCCGGCGGTCAACGGAAACCTCTTATGAATCGGTTCGTATTTATCCATTTCTCCCTCAATTTCGCCGCCCGCAAAAGATATGTTTCTTTCGCCGCTTGCGCCGCCTGTCTTTACTTAAGTTGCGAATCAACATGCGGGTCGCGAAGCTGTCGGATTCGCAACTCTGCCTTTACCGCGCGTTGACCTGCGCCAATATCCCGTCCACCTCTTCGGCCGGAACGCCGAGCAGGATGAATGTTTTCAGCGGCATCGACATCACCATCTTCATATGCGCCTCGTCATCCCCGGGCTTGTCGCCCGTTTTGTCGCGCATCCCCGCGCCGACCGTTTCGAGCAACCCGTCGATAAGTGCCTTGCCGCCCGCGTCCGCGCAGAAGTCACCGAGCAGGGAATCCCTTGTGAACACCTTCCGTTCGGTTTGCGTGGAAATCACCTCGATCTCCGTCTCCGCGCGGATATCGACGGAGGAGGCGCCGATCAAGATCGAATAGTTCCCCGTGTTTACGCGCCAATCGCGGGCCTCGGTATCGTAGAACGCGAAGGCGCGCCGTTCAAGGAGGAAGCGGACTGTCCGGATTTCGCCCGGCGCAAGATCGATCTTTTCAAACGCCTTCAATTCCTTCACGGGCCGAATACGGCCTTTTGCGGCGGTCTGCGGGTCGGGCCGGACATAGAGTTGGACGATCTCCTTGCCCGCGCGCCAGCCGACATTTTTGATGTCGACGGAGATCTCTGCCCGCTCATTGTCGAAATAGCTCCGCTTCCCCGCCTTGGCCGACTCGTAGGCGAACACGGTGTAGGACAGCCCATGCCCGAACGGAAAGAGCGGTTCGATCTCCTTTTTCTCATAATACCGATAACCCACAAACAGGCTTTCCCCATAGAATGACGCGTCGCCCTCTCCCGGGAAAAACAGATGGGCGGGCGTGTCGGCGCGTTTCCGCGCGAAGGTTTCGGCGAGCTTGCCGCAGGGATTGGCCGCGCCCGTCACGAGGTCGTACACTGCCCCGCCGCCGGCTTCCCCGGGCAGGAAGGCCGCGAGGACAGCGTTCGCTTCATCGACCCACGGCATCCCCGCCGCGCTGCCCTCAAACAGGATCACAACCGTGGGCGCGCCCGCCTCGCACAGGGCAAAGATCGCCGTGTTCTGCGCCTCGGGGAGATCCAAGGTCTCGCGGTCAAAACCCTCCGATTCTTCGGATTCGGGCGTCCCCGCAAAGACGAGCGCCGTGTCGCACGTCTTCATCGCCTCGAGCATCGCGCCGATATCCGAAAATTCGGGGACAAACACCGTTTCCCATCCGTTTTCCTCAAAGATCCCGAGCGCGTCGTCCACCCTGTACGCGTTGACATGGGAACTGCCGCCTCCCTGAAAATGCGGTTCCCTCGCGTATGCGCCGACGATCAGCAACTTTCCGCCCTGCTTGAGCGGCAATGCCCCGTCGTTTTTGAGCAACACCATGCTCTCGCCCGCGAGCCTACGCGAAAGCGCATGGTTTCGTTCAAAATCCTCTGCGCCCGTCCCCCAATCCGCGTCGTGTTCCTTCACTTCATTCGCCTTCAGAAGCAGGGCGATGACCCGCGCCGCCGCTTCATCGAGCGCTTCTGCGGAAAGCGTTCCGTCGTTCACCGCCTTTTCGATGCGGGCCGGATCTCCGCCGAATCCGGGCATTTTCAGATCGGTTCCCGCGAGTACTGCCTCCGTGTCGTCCGTCACCGCGCCCCAATCGGAGACGACCATGCCGTCAAATCCCCATTCCTCCCGCAGAATTTCGGTGAGCAATCGCTTGTTTTGGCTGCAAGACGTCCCGTTCAGTGTATTGTATGCACTCATGACGGTATCGACATTTCCTTCCCGGATCGCCGTCTCGAAGGGCGGCAGATAGATCTCGCGGAGCGCGCGTTCGTCGATCAGGGCGTTCACCGTCAAACGTCTCGTTTCCTGGTTGTTCCCCGCGAAATGCTTGACGCAGGCGGAGACCCCGACGCTCTGTACCCCTCGAATATAGGCCGCAACAAGCACACCCGCGAGATGCGGGTCCTCGGAGAAATATTCAAAATTCCGCCCGCAGAGCGGACTGCGCTTTATGTTTGTCCCCGGCCCGAGCAACAGCGAAATGTCGTGAATCCGCGCGTTCCGCCCGATCGCCTCCCCCATTTGCCGGAGCGCCTCGGTATCCCAACTGCCCGAGATGCAGGAACCGGACGGGAAGCAGACGGTCTTGACCGATTCATCCGCAGCAATGTCGGCGTAATCCAACTGTTTCCTGATGCCGTGCGGCCCGTCCGACATGTCGATCTTCTTGAGCCCGAGCCTGTCGCATCCGCGCGTTTCCCACATGCCGGCGCCGGAGACGAGATTCGCCTTTTCGTCCGTCGTCATTTCGGCCGCAAGTCCTTTCGCTTTTTCCGCATAATCTTTCAGGTTGCTCACCGTTCCCTCCTTCCCGCCGCCGCGCGGCGACGCAGACCGTTCACCCTCACCCTCATAGCTTCCCCGATCGGGCCCGCCGGCGACTTGGCGCATCCGCATCCTCCCTCACCCCGCAAGGCTCCCTTCCGTGAAGAGCGCGGATATCTCGGAAACACCGTACGCTTCCCCGGGTTCCGTGTATTTCAGGACGGGCGTCGCGCCGTTCGGTATGTCCGTGCGCTCGCTCTTTTCGAGCGTTGCCCTCTCCAAAAAATCCGCGTAATATTCGATGAAGCCAAACGGAAATTCCGTAAGTCCGTGGGAGACACGGATGCGCTCAAAGCCTTGCAGACGCGCGAGTTTCCGCAGGGCGGCGGCGTATTCCCGCAGCGTGGGCGAATCCGGGAAGAACAGGAACAGCCCGTGGTTGACCGCGTCCCCGGCATAGAGGGTTTTCGTCCGCCTGTCCGCGAGGATCACGCTGCCCGGAGTATGCCCGGGGAAGTGGATGGATTCCAACACCCGGCCGCCCAGATCGAACAGGTGGCCGTCGTCAAGGGCCTTTACGACAGGCTTGTATTTCTCGGTTCTCCGCAGCTCGAGAAAGAACAGGATCGGCGTCAGAAACGGGTAGACCTTTTTTGCATAACCGAAAAGCAGATCGCGTTGCTCCTTTTGCCGGTTGGGATCGAGCAACGGCGCGTCCGCGGGATGGATGTATATCTCCTTGAACCGCGTGTCGCCGCCCGCGTGATCGGCGTGGCCGTGCGTATTCATCACGATCGGCGGCATATCCGTGATCCGCGCGACGGGCTTCCCTATGTCCATATAGCCGTATCCCGTATCGGACAGGAGCGCCCGATCGTTTCCGAGGAACAGGTACGCGCCCACGCCGAGCGGTTCCGTTATGTAATAGGTGTCGGCGTCGATTTTATGCGTTTTGAAATAGCCCATGACGTCACCCCGCTTTCCGAGATTAGTCTAAACCCCGGACGGGACGAACTTCTATAATGATGTTTGGTTTTCTGTAAAAATATAATGACGATCTCCGTAAAAAGTTTTATAATGATTGCTGTGCCGCCCGAAATTCGCAGCCGCATTGGGATTGCGGGCGGGCGGTTTCGTGGCTCGTTTGCGCCGCAGGGCGGCATGGAGGAACATATGCGCGGAGAGACAACGGAAAACGCGATCGAAGCGGCGCTTCGGCGGGAGAATTTTGACCGCAGGGAGGCGCAATGGCTTCATGTCCCCTATGAAAAGGAATTGAAGTTGCTCGAGTGCATCAAGAACGGGGAGACGGAAAAGGTCCGGACCCGGTTTTTCGCGGTGTTCCCGATGCACGAGGGGCATCTGTCCGACAATCCGCACCGACAGGCGATCTACGAGTTCGTCGCGAGTATCACGCTCGTGACGCGCTTTGCGATCGAGGGCGGGCTCGACATCGAAAGCGCCTACAGCCTGAGCGACGCGTATATAAAGCTGGCGGACAGGAGCAAGGATGCCGATGCGGTCTTTGCGCTCTTTCCCAAGATGGCGATCGAGTTCTGCGAAAAAGTCCGGTATGCGAAACATAAGTCCAAACCCCTGTCTCCGCTCGTGAGAAAATGCGTGGAATACATCGACAGCAATCTGCATTACAAGATCACATTGGACGACCTCGGCCGTGAGACGGGGCGAAACCCTTCCTATCTCTGCAGCCGGTTCAAAGAAGAAATAGGGGTTTCCATCATCGAATACATCAACGAGTCGAAGATAGGCGAGGCCAAGCAATTGCTCGGGGACGAGAGCATCCCGCTGTCGGAAATCGCAAACACGTTGAATTTTTGTTCGCAGAGCTATTTTACGAAGGTGTTCAAGCGCCGGACGGGCGAAACGCCGAGAGGCTACAGGATAAGGCATTTCCGGACGCATTCCGCCGCAGAATGAACGATACCCTGTAAATTCTTATAAAAATCTTGACATATTTGTATAATGCCCGGAACTTTCGGATTACACTTTGCGTGTGGCTTCGGATTTTGCGAAATGTCGCGCGTAAATGGGTTCGGCGTCGGGCTTGCCCGGCGCTTCGGCTCCCCGATATCGCGCGGGCGCCGAAAAGGCGGGGAGGAAGGCGATGAAAGCGATAAAGCACGCGGCCAAGACGCCGGAACAAGGCGGGACATCCGCTTCGGAAAAAATTTCGTACGGGTTGGGCGGCATCGGATATCAAATGACGCTCGCGCTGACAAACGCCTTCCTCACCTTGTATTACACCGATTCGGCGCTGATATCCGCGTCCTTCGTCGGTACGATGATGTTGGTTGCGCGTTTCTTGGACGGGGCGAGCGATATCGCGATGGGCTTTATCATCGAAAAGACGAGGACCCGTTTCGGAAAGGCCCGTCCATGGGTCATGATCGGGGCGGTCCCGCTCGCGATCAGCATACTGTTGCTGTTCCATGTCCCCTCGGGTCTCGCCCCGTTGCCGAAACACGTATACATCTTTCTCACTTATGTATTTATGTCGGTTGTCTGCTACACGGTCACGGCGCTCGCGCACAGCGCCATGTTGCCGCGTATCTCCCTCATTTCGAACGACAGGAACATCGTGACCGTCGTGTTGGCGCTCATGCAGGGCATCGCGACGGCGGCGCTCGTCGGCGTATTCGCCCCGGCGCTCGAGGCTTTCGGCGGCGAGAGCAGTCAAAACGCGTGGACGATCATCTCGGTTTTCATCGCGGCGGTCTCCCTTCTCCTGTTGACGCTCTGCTTTGTGAAGACAAAGGAAAAATTGTCCGCAACCGAAGACCTTGTCGAAGCGAGCGGGGACGAGGCCGCCCCCGTGTCCAAAACATCCGTAAGGGCGGGTTTGTCCTTCCTGCTGACGTCGAGATATTTCTATATTATCGTCGTCCTGTATTTGACGCTCGCGGTGACCAACGGCACGGCGGGGATCGGCGTATACTACATGCGTGATGTTTTGGGCGACGCGAACCTGATGGGGCTGTTCAGCATCATTACGGTCGTGCCCATGATCGTCATGATGCCCCTTGTGCCAAAGCTGTTTTCCGTATTCGGAAAGCGGAAGACGCTGCTCCGCGCCCTGTCGGCGACTATCGTCATCAAGATCGTCATGCTGTTCTTCCCGACAAGCCTACCGATCCAGTTGATCTGCGCCTTCCTCGGGACACTGACCCTTGTCCCGCTGTGGGTCGCGGCGCCCACCATGATCTGCGATCTGGTGGATTACGGAGATTTCAAACGAGGCGTTCGGACCGAAGGGCTTACGGCCGGCGCATCGAGCTTCGGGACAAAGATCGGTACGGGCCTCGGTTCCGTCATTCTCGGGTTTGGGCTGACGATCGGCGGTTACGATGCGCTCGCCGCCGTGCAACCGCAGTCCGTGATCAACGCCGTCATATTCATCATGATCGGCATCCCGGCGATCCTGTGCGCGATCTGCCTCCTGCTCGTCGGCTCATGGAACCTCGAAAAATTCAAGCCCGACGTGGACGCATATATGGAAGCGAGACGCAACCGGTTGCCGTGCGAGGATTGAATCAAAACCGCCCCTCACTCAAACAGGCCCACATCCTCCTTTTGCGCGGCCAATTCCCTCATCCGCGCCGTATAGCCGCCGATACTGAAAAACGCAAAGTATTCACGGCGGGACGCCTCATTCCACCGGGCGGCGGCTTTCTTTTCCAACAATTTGTGGTAGATGTCGATATCCATCGGCTCGTTGGTATATTTGCATTCGCCGAATACGATATCCGTCCCTGCGCCGTCCGTCGCTACAATGTCAATCTCAAGGTTGCCGTCCCACCATCGCCCGACCTTGTTGAAGCGCCGCGGCAAAGACCCTTTCGCCGCAAGCTGCCACAGGCGTTGCCGGCAGACATCCTCATATATATAGGAGACGTGGCGGTCGACAAAACCCGCCCGCAGCTTCGACATCACCTGCCCCGCATGGCCTGTTTCAATGGAGCTTCGTTCGGGATATATGAACTTAAACCAAAAGTCGATGAAGTTGTCCTTTATACGGTACAAGCCGCGCTTGTTCCTGTCGGGGCGATCCTCGGTGACGGGGACCTCCCGCTCTATGATGTCCAGATCGATCAGCGTCCGGAGATATTTCGTCAGGCCGGTCTGTTTGACCCCCATCACCGAAGCGATGGCGCCCATTTTCCGGTTTCCGTCGGCAATCGCCCGTATCAACGAAAAATAGCTTCCGATTTCCGAGACTTCACTCCGCAACAGGAAGACCGGTTCCTCATAGAGAAAACTTCTCGTGGACAGCACATGCTTTTCTATGGCCGTCCAAATGTCCCGCTCCTCCCGAAAGAGTTCAATATACTTGGGCACGCCGCCGGTGACGCTGTAATATTCGATCAGTTCCCGCCGGCTCTTTCCGCCGTAAAACTCGCGGTAATGCCTGAACGCGATCGGCTTGAGTTTGATCTGTCCCGTCCTTCGGCCGTAAAGAGGGCTGTCATAGGATAGCGTCTGCGCCTCCATAAGCGAGATCAAGGAACCGCACAATACCACCATGACATTCCGGTTCTTCAGGCTTTCCCATATCTTTTGGAACACCGAAGGAAAGGCGGGATTGCTCTTTCCGATATACTGGAATTCATCGAGGACGATCAGTTTTTTTTGGTCGGATTCGTATTGCGTGAGCGTGTTGAAGATGATTTCCCAGTTGTCCGGAACGGTGTTTTTCAGCAACTCGTTTCCCGTGTATGCCGCCACAAGATCCTTGAATTGGCGGCGATTTGCCGCTTCCGATTCCTCCGTGGCAAGGAAATACAGCATATGCTTGTCTTTTCCGAACTCGGAAAGGAGCGAGGTCTTTCCCACCCTGCGCCGCCCGTAGAGGATGACGAGGGAGGCGTCGGGTCTGTCATATTCACTCTGCAGGAAGGCCAAATCCTCGCCCCGGTCTATAAATTGCGCCATACGATCACCTCAAAAATTGCACGCAGACAACACCGCAAACTGTTATAATCCATATTATTATAATTCAAATTAT
>JAISGB010000195.1 GCA_031263335.1 Eubacteriales Family XIII. Incertae Sedis bacterium | reverse complement strand
TCTGCGGCATTCCCCAGACGCCGAAGCTGGTCAACATGATGTTGATAAACAGCATCTTTCCGTTGGCGCCGCCCGTCGGGTCAACCAAGGCCGGATCGATCGCCCTGAGGCGTTCCGTTACCTCGGAAAACCCGCCGACCTCCGGTTGGTTGACGATCAGCAACACCATGCACAGGAGTCCGATGATCATGATGCAACCTTGGATCAGGTCATTCCATGCCGTGGCGACGTAGCCGCCGAGCACCAAGTAGACTGCGGTCAATACGGCGACGATGGCCATGCAGACCGTGGGGGACGCCTGAGTGAATATGACGCTGAACAGCGATCCGAGTCCCTTGTAGACGCCGGCCGCGTAGGGGACAAGGAATAGGAATATGATCAGCGCGGCGTATATCTTCATCCGCTTGCTGAGGAATCTGGCCGCGAAGAATTCGGGCATGGTTCTCGAGTTGAGCTTGTGCGTCATGCGCCGCGTGGGTTTCGCGAGAACGAGCCACGCGATCAGGCAACCGAGGATGGCGTTGCCGATGCCGATCCATATGCTGCCCATGCCGATGATCCAACCGAACATGCCCGCGTAACCGATGAAGATGACGGCCGAAAAATAGGATGTGCCGTATGAGAACGCCGAGAGCAAGGGACCCAAGTTTCTCCCGGCAAGCAAAAAGCCTTCCATCGTGCTTGCCCGCCGGGACGCAAGGATCCCGACCAAGACATTCACGACCATGAAGGCTATAAGAGCGATCACAGCGACAAACTGCAACATGATATTACCTACCTTCCTACTTGTCGCGGATCTGCCCGCGACACCTACACGTACCCTCCAAAACACGCCGGCCTCGAGTTTCGAGCCGGGCGCGCCCTCGGATACCCTACGTCGGAAATGATAACACGGAGAGGATACTTTTGTAAAGAATCATTTTTCATTCGACGGATTTTTGTCCCGCCGATTCAGCTTCTCAATGGCATTTTTGTAGCCGTCCGCCCCGTATTTGAGGCTCCGCTTGATCCGGCTGATGGTCGCCGTGCTGGTCGGTATCCGCTTTTCGATCTCCTGATAGGTGAGGTTTTCGGACAGGAACTTCGCGATGCGGAACCGTTGCGCGATGGCCTGCAACTCGCCCGCGGTACACACGTCCTCAAAGAAGCGGTAACAATCCTCCTTCGTCTCAAGCGAGAGGATCGCGCTGAACAGCAATTCAGTCTCCTCGTTCTTGAATTTCGATCTGTAAGGCATCTCTTATCCTTTCGCGCGGCGCTCGGCGTCCGCATCGGATCGTTTTGATCCTCCCTCGGATCGCGCCGTCGGTCCGCGTCTGTGGTATATCCGTGCGCTTTAACACTTTATAGTGTGATTATATTCCGGCGCCGACGCCCTGTCAATGCCCACGCGGTCACGCAATTTTAATATTTCGTCAATCAAAACGTAAAAAATACTCGCGTTTTCACTTTAAATATTATATAATGCCTTTATGTCGTGACACGATCATTCATTTCGCGTGTGTTATCGTATCGATATGCGGCGTATTGTTCATTGAGAAGGGAGATCGGAGTGTCGGACTTGGACACGGGAATGCTCGACGGGGAATCCGTCACGATTTTCAAGCAACTGATTCCTGCGGATATTCTGGATTTGATCGTTCAAAGGCCGGGCGCCTATATCGTACTCGGCGGCGCTTCCGAGGGCGCGCCTTGCGGCGTCGTCGTCGTTGCGCCCGGGGTGGGCGGGGCCGATCTCGCACATATGTATGTCGTCCCCGAACAGCGTGGGAAGGGCGTCGGGTCGAGGTTGCTCGACGAACTCGTGATGGGGTTGCCCGCGATGCCGGAGGCGAAGCTGCGTTGCCTGTTCGCGCCGGACGACGAACGGCGCGATCTCGATCCCACGGTTCGCTATCTCTCGCGGCGCGGGTTCGACATCGAGGAATCGGAAAGCGGCGTGTACCGGACGACGCTCGGCGCGCTCGCGCGGATCGATTTCTGGCGGCAGGAAGCGGCGGTCTCCCCCGAGATCGTCCCTCTTTCCGGGTTGCCCTTTGGGGCGGCAAGCGATTTCGGCAAGCGCGTGACGCGCGCCTTGGACTTGGCGGCGCGTCCCTATGCCGAGCATGGGCTCCTGCCCGACATCAGCCACGCGCTGTTGACGGACGGGCGCGTCGAGGCGATCGTCGCCGTGACCGAAGACGCCGGCGCGCTGATCCTCTCGTGGCTTTACTGCGACAATGGGCATGTCAAACATCTGCCGGGACTGCTCCGGGCGACGTACGGCGCGGCGACGCGGATCAAATCCCCCGATACGGAGCTTCGGTTCTCGGCTATGGGGGGGCCGTCGATGAATCTCGGCGCGAAACTCTGTCCCCCGGACAGCTTCAAACCGCTTCTCATGGCCGAGGCGAATATTCGGGCGTTGAAGACGGATGTTTTGGCGAAGATAAAGATCGACGAACTGACCTCAAATGACGATCTGTCATGGTGGGATAACCTTTGGGTCGGATGACGCGCGGCGGGACAGCGGACAGGAGGGTGAAATGCCGAACGGCGATGCCTTGTATGAAGAAGAAAAGCAACGAATAAGCGAGGAATTGCAAAAAAACGTCACCGCGGGCGACGAGACGGAGCGGCGGGACGACTATCACCGCTATTATTCCGTACACGAAGGGGAACAATTCTTCTTCTCGAGCGCCTATGCCAACCGCGGCGATCAATACAGCATAAGGACCGTCGCGCGGAACTACGTTGGGGAGAAGCGGAAGCCTGTGCTCAACGAGACCGGTTCCAAGAGCGAACGCAAGAAAAGGAAGCAGGACTACGAAAAAGACCTCAAAGAGTGGGAGGACGCCAAGCAACGGCAGTCCTACTATGATGAGGCGAGCCAATCGATCGAGACGCAGATCGTCGAGACGCGTTCGGCGGGGAGGCCGGAATCCCCGGCATCCGAGGAAGATCGTTGGATCGGCATTCCGCTCGAGAAGCGGACGGAAGAGGATATGGCCCGCCTTTCCGGGGACGAGCGCGCCGAAGCGATGGAGGCGGAGGCGTTTTATCCCGAGATGTTTGCGGAAATCAACGGCGCGCGCGATCTGATCGCGCGCGAACATTCCGAGACAGAGGGGCGCGACGCGACATCGAAGAAGATATACGGACGCCTCGCGCGGCGCTTGGCCGAAGCCTCGAACAGCTACGCGCTGAACGAGCGGGAGGAGATTGCGCTGAGAAAGATCGATCCGGCGGCGTTGCGACAGCGCATGAAGTCCGCCGCGCCCGACGCCGGAACGGGGGACGCCTGGATGAAGGAAGCCATCGGGGCAAAATTGGCCGTGCAGAAACGCGCGAGGGATATCCTGCGGGAGGAGATCAGGACGATAGGCAGGCTCCTCGACATCGCGGGAGGCGACGCGTCCGCGGGCGGGCTGACGGAGGAGGATGAGCGCTACTTGTCGCTGAACGGCATCGACGCCGGCGCGTTCCGAGAGATCGGGGTTCGGCGCGAAGGGCATGTCTCGGATATCCAACGGGCAAAGGATGAAGCGGAGACAAGGCGAAGGGAAGAAGAAGAGGCACAGCGGCGCGAGGTCGATCGGCTGCGCCAAGAGGAAGAAGATCGGATCCGGTTGGCAAAAGAAGAAGAAGATCGCAAGGCCGCCGAGGCCGAGCGAATCCGGTTGGCAAAGGAAGAGGAAGAGCGCAAGGCCGCCGAGGCCGAGCGGTTGCGCATGTTGGAGGCGAAGGCCGCCGAGTTCGGCGAGCAACTCGATAAGAAGTTCCTCAAATACAGTAAATCGGCCGACAAGAGGAAGACCAATCTGAGTAGGTTCGAACCGAAAGCGACGCACCGGGCGCGACATCTTGTGAAACACCTGTCGCACTTGAATGCTGCCATCACAACGTTCCGTAAAGAAAATGAGTACGAGGGCGTATTAATCGGGGCTTTTGAGGAAAAGGCGCAGTCCATCGAAAAGTTGCAAGGGGACGTCAACGGCGCCATAGGCATTGCACAGGAAAATTACCAAACGAAGATCAAGGCGGATGTCGCGGCGCTCAAGTCGGCGGAAGAACGCACGGATCTGCTTGTGGACGCCGGGGAGTCGGAATACTGCAATGCGGCAAGCAAAGTTCTTTTCGGTACGATGATCAACGAGGCGATCGACGGCGATTCGGTGCTCACCGCTGTCGCGAATGATATGGAAACCACATTTAAGGAGATACGGGCAGCCTTGGCCGAGGCGAGGGACAAGGGGACGGACGAGGCGAAAGGACGAAAAATATCGCGGCAAGAACGATTTGAGTACATGAAGCGGATAGACAGTCTGTTCGCAAGGTTGGAGAGCCAACAAGCCGCCCTTCAATCACTTAAAATCGAGACTGCCGAAGAAGACGCGGACGCGGATCCGGTCGTGGCCGAAAAGAACAGCCATCGCGCAACCATCCTGAAAAACAGGGAGAAGGCATACGGGACCGCGATCATGGCGGCCACGGCGGATCGGGCGGCTCTCGTATTCACGAAGTATGAGCGCGCGATCGGCAGGCGTACGGACATTGGCCGCGATCTGTTCAAGACCGCGGATGAGATCGAGACGAAAAGGCTCGCCGAAGCCAAGCTGACAAAG
>JAISGB010000037.1 GCA_031263335.1 Eubacteriales Family XIII. Incertae Sedis bacterium | reverse complement strand
AAAATAGGGGTTCAAGCATTTTTTGCAAAAATTATCATCCCGGATACCCGATTCAATCCGCAATGGAGGATGCCAGATCCTTCAGCTTGGGCGCTATCCGCTTGAGTGTGTCAAGGAGCAACGGATTGAAGCAACCGCATTCGCCGTTGATGATCATCTCCACGGCCTGTTCGTGCGAATAGGCGTCCTTGTACACCCGTTTGCTCGTCAGGGCGTCATACACGTCCACCAAGGCCGCCGCCTGCGCCCAAATGGGTATTTCATTTCCCGCCAACCCGTCCGGGTAACCTCTGCCGTCCCAACGTTCGTGATGGAATCTGCAGATGTCATAACAATATTGGTAATATTCCTTGTCTTGAAGGAGATCCAAGGTCTGCAATATTTCGCTGCCCTTGACCGTGTGCGTCTTCATGATGTCGAATTCTTCTTTGGTCAGCTTGCCGGGCTTCAGCAAGACGGAATCGGGAATGGCGATCTTCCCCACATCGTGGAGCGCCGCCGCCGAGGAAATCAATTCGAGTTGCTCATCGGTAAAGGGGTATTTTTCCCGCATATTCTCCAAGATGAGCTTGAGCAACAACCGCGTCCGTTTGATGTGTTTGCCGGATTCGACATTGCGGAATTCCACCGTGGCGCTCAGCGTGTCGATGAGGGAAAAGTTCATCTGTTTGATGCGCCCTTCCTGCTCGATCAACTCGTTTTTCTGCTCGACCAGCTTTTCTTCCAGATGATTTTTATAGGCGTACAGTTCGATGACGTTTTCCACGCGCTGTGTGACGATGGACGCGTTGAACGGTTTGTGCATGACATCGGAGACGCCGAGTCCGTAGCTCTCCAACGACATCTCGTCGTCGTCTTCGCTGGTGATCAATATGACGGGAATGCTCTTGATGAGTCCGCTGCGATTCATGTCTTTCAGGACGCCGAAACCATCCATGACGGGCATGAGAAGATCGAGGAGGACGATGGAAATATCCTGTGCGTCCTTGTTGATGATCTCAAGAGCCTCGACGCCGTTGGTCGCTTCCAAAACCTCATAATTGTCGGAAAAAAGCTCTCCCAGAATCATGCGGTTGATATCCACATCATCAACCACAAGCAATTTCATCTTTTTTGGCAAGGCGTCCCTCCAAATCCAAGCGGCGACACGCGGCAAACAATCGCTCCGTAAACCGAGCGTACGCAATATCTATTATGCTATATGATTTGTCACGCAATGTCAATAATACGTTATTATTAGTTTAAAAAGAATCAAAAATCAAAAAGAATGGGTGGAATTGGGATTGATTTGACATCATTCCCTTATCCCTATATAATTTTGCGTGTAGTTTTGTTTGCGTTTGCTTAATTTGGTGGAAATATGGAGGCAAATATGGGATTTGACAAGATTAAGGCGATCATCGTCGAGCAACTGCAGGTGGAGGAATCGGCCGTCACCCTCGAGACAAGCTTGATGAAGGATCTGGAGGCGGATTCGTTGGACGCGGTCGAGATCATCATGGGCATCGAAACGGAATTCGGCATTGAGATACCGGATGAGGACGCGGAGAAATTTCAGACCATCGGCGATATCGTAAAATACGTTGAAGAACATACCGATTGACCGATGAAGAATGTATCCAAGATTTCACCCGCTGTGATCAAGAGGTTGCCGAGATATCGACGCTTCTTAACCGATCTGCAGAAAAAGAGCGTGGAGCGGGTGTCCTCCGGAAAACTCAGCGAACTCATGGGTTACACCGCATCCCAGATCAGGCAGGACCTCAACAACTTCGGCGGGTTCGGACAACAGGGGTACGGTTATAATGTTAAGGCGCTCGGCGAGGAGATCGACGGCATCTTGGGTCTCGGAAGCCATTATCGGATCATCATCGTCGGCGTCGGCAATCTCGGCCGCGCCGTAGCGAACTATACCTATTTTTATAAGAGTGAATTTGAGATAAAGGCGATGTTCGACATCGCCCCTTCGGTCATCGGAACGGAGATCAACGGCATAACGGTACTCGACGCCGACGCGTTGCCCGCCTACTTGGGCGATCACGATACGGATATCGGCATCATCACCACGAACCGCGGGAGCGCCCAACACGTCGCGGACATCATGGTGGCGGGCGGCGTAAGGGGTATCTGGAATTTCGCGCCGACCGATCTGAAGGTACCCGAAAGCATCGCCCTGCAGGCCGTACATCTGAGCGACAGTCTGCATGAACTCGTCTATTACATCAACAATCCGGGCGATCCCTGCGACCCCGAATAAGAAGCGTCCTACCCTAAAACGAAACCGTCTCCCCGGGGAAACGGTCGTTTTTGTTCCTCTGTCATTTGTGTCGTTCGATCGGTTGTCGTTACGCTTCCGCCGGCGCGTCCACGGGACATACGCCCGCACAAGCGCCGCAGTCTATGCATGTACCGGCGTCGATGGTGTAAGGGGTTCCTTCACTGATCGCTTCGACAGGACACTCCGCCATGCAAGCTCCGCACGCGATGCAGGCGTCATTGATTGTATATGCCATTTTCATCCTCCTTTGGATATGATAAAATATACAAGCAAGCCGTATTATACCGGAACCTCGGAAATAAGTAAAGATGAAAATATACAGTTTGGTGGGAAAAAGCGGTACAGGCAAGAGTTTTCAGGCGATCAACCTCTGCAGTGCGCGCGGGATAGAGAGCATCATAGACGATGGGCTCTTTATCGCGCGCGGCCGTATCCTCGCGGGCGTCTCCGCGAAGCGCCGGGAAACGAAGATCCGGGCGATCAAGACCGCCCTGTTCAAGGATGACGCCCTCAGGGACGAGGTGGCGAACAAGATAAAGGAGGTGAACCCGCCTTCCATATTGATCATCGGTACGTCGGACAGGATGGTCGAACAGATCGCGGAGCGGCTCGGGCTTCCGGCGCCTTCCGAACGCATCGACATCGAGAGCCTCACCACGGCGCAGGAACGCGCCTTGGCGTACAAGCAACGATACGATCTGGGCAAGCACATCATCCCCGTGCCGACCTTCAGGATACGGAAGGATTTTTCGGGCTATTTCATCCATCCGTTTCGGATGATCAAGGACATACGGGATGATCTGTTGGACGGATTGAAACCCTTTACGGAGCGGGACAGCCGAAACCCGTTTGCCGAACGCTCCGTCGTGCGGCCGACCTTCAGCTACCTCGGCAAGTATTCCATATCCGACAAGGCCATCGGGGATATGATCTGCTTGGCGACGGGCGGCATGGAGGAAGTCGATTCGCTTCCGTTGATCTTCGTCAGGAACAAGACGGAGGGCGTGATCCTTGAGATCGGCGCGATCCTGCGCTACGGCAGCCGCATACCGGATGTGTCGGAAAAACTGCAACGCGTGATCGCGGATGAGGTAGGCAGAATGACGTCCATCAACATCTTGGCCGTGAACATAGAGATACAGGGTTTGATGTGGTTCAAGTGACGCGGTTTGGAACGAAAGGCGCGGTTTGTGTCGGGAACGGATATGTCGGGTGATTTGACAAAACAGGTGTTTGAAAACGTGAGGGACTTCGACCTCGACGACATCTTTGACTGCGGTCAATGCTTCCGATGGAACAAACAGCCGGACGGCAGTTACAGCGGCGTCGTGGAAGGTTCTTTCGCCAACATCTCCTTCCTCCCCTCCGAAAACGGCGAAGCCGGGGGCAGGGTGACGATATGGAGCAACCGGCTCGCGGAGAGTCCCTCCCTGCGCGAGAAATTCTGGCGGAACTATTTGGACTTGGATCGGGATTATGACGCCATCAAACGATTGCTCTCCACCGAGGACGCCGTGATGGGCCGGGCGATCAAGACCTGCGGCGGCATAAGGATATTGAATCAGAACAAATGGGAGACCCTCATCTCCTTTTTGATCTCCCAGAACAACAACATCCCCCGCATCAAAGCCTGCATCGAACGGCTGTGCGTCGAACAGGGTCGGCGGATCGGCAGACTTCGAGGAAAGCCGATATACGCCTTCCCTTCCGTCGACAGGCTGTCCGTATTGCGGGAGGAACATCTGGCCGATTGCAGACTCGGCTATCGCGCCAAATACATCGTGGAAACCGCGCGCCGGATCGCCTATGACGGAGGGGCTTTCCTGTCGACCGGCGAGCAGATGCCCATCGAGAAGATAGAGGAATACCTCCTGTCGTTGTCGGGCGTAGGTCCCAAGGTGGCAAATTGCGTCATGCTCTTTTCGATGAAAAAATCTGAAGTGTTCCCCTTGGATGTCTGGGTCAGGCGCGTCATGAACAGACTGTACGGCATGGGAGAAGAAAATGTCTCCGCGATGAAGGATTGCGCGAAACGAAATTTCGGATCGTACGGGGGTATCGCGCAACAATATCTGTTTCATTACATCCGGACCGTGGCGCGCGACAATCCGGCGCTTTACGAACGTCTCCGCTTGGAGGAAAGCGACGAGACCGACGGCGCGGCCGTCCCGGAATGACCGAACCCGTTGAACGATATGATAATCGGTAAGACAAAAACTCAAAAACGCCCCTGTTTCATATTCCCGCGGGATGTTGTATAATGATTTGGTATGCGAAGAATAGTGATTACGGACAATGAGGGAAATCGAAGATTGGATCGGTTCCTGAGGAAATATTTGCCGGGCGCGTCCCTGAGCCTTATCTATCGATTGGTGCGCAAGAACGTGAAGGTGAACGGCGGGCGGGTCGGCGCGGACTGCATGTTGCGGGAAGGCGACGCGGTCGATATTTTCCTGACGGACGAAAAGATAGATGGGTTCCGACGTGAGAAGAAAGTGACCGGGGCCAAGAGGCAGTTTCGCATCGTCTTTGAGGACGAGAACATCCTCGTTACGGACAAGCCTTTCGGTTTGTTGACGCACGGGGACGAGCGGGAGAAGAAGAATACGTTGGCGAATCAGGTGATCGGCTACCTTGCCGAAAAAGGCGCCTACGATCCGGCGACGGCGCGAACCTTCAGCCCCGCCCCGGTCAATCGTTTGGATCGCAACACCACGGGACTCGTCCTGTTCGGAAAGAACGCGAGCGCGGTGCGCGATTTCAACGCGATGATGCGCACGGCCGGCGATGTGGATAAATTCTACCTGACCATCGTCAAGGGCGCGTTGACGAAGAAATTGATTTTGAGGGATCGCATGATCAAGGATACGGATCAAAACCGCGTTGCGGTTCTTCCGGCGGAAAGCGGAGAGGGCAAGCTGATGGAAACAGTCGCCGTCCCGCTGAAGTCGTTGGGCGCCTATACCTTGACGGAAGTGCGGTTGGTGACGGGCAGGACCCATCAGATCCGCGCCCATATGGCCGGCGCGGGCTATCCCGTCGTCGGCGACGCGAAATACGGCGATCGCAGGGTGAATGCGTATATGGAGAAAGCCTTCGGGCTGACGACCCAATTCCTCCACGCGTGCAGGATAGAGATCAACAGGGGCGAAGGATCGTTGGCGTATTTGGCCGGATCGGTGTTTGAGAGTGAATTGCCGGAGAATTTGAAACGCATCAGGGATTCGCTCGGGCGCGGGACGGGCAATGTCGGGCGGGAACCCCGGACGCGCAACGACGGAGGGAGCAATGGACAAGGAATGAACAGAAAATGAGCAGAAATGTCTTGTTGTGGGCGAGGGATATCATCATCGCGTTGGCGATCGCGCTGATCATCATGCAGTTTGTCAAGCCGACCATCGTCCGGGAAAATTCAATGATGTACACACTGCATCCCGACGACTACATCTTCCTGAGCAAACAGGCTTACCGATTCGGGGAGGTGAAACGGGGCGATATCGTCGTGTTCCATTCCGATCTCGAGGGCGAAAACGGAACGACCAAAAACCTGATCAAGCGCGTGATCGGTACGCCGGGGGACAGCGTCGCCGTTCGAAACGGTTCCGTCTATGTCAACAATGTCAAGTTGGATGAGCCGTATACGATGGATGGATATACCGACGGGGAGATGAGCGAGATCACCGTTCCGCAGGGCGGCCTGTTTGTCATGGGCGACAACAGACAGCACAGCATGGACAGCCGCGACCCGAGGATAGGTTTTGTATCCGAGGATCTGCTCATCGGCAAGGCGTTTTTCCGCCTGTACCCGTTCGACGGTTTCGGGAAGGTGGAATGACGAAGAAGCGTCGAAGGTGAGCGGGGAAACAGCCGATG
>JAISGB010000028.1 GCA_031263335.1 Eubacteriales Family XIII. Incertae Sedis bacterium | reverse complement strand
CACGCCGACCGCATAGGTGGTGGTTGGGACGTCGCCGTCGGTCGTCATGTCCGAAATCGTGAGGATACTGCTTGTGCCGCCGGCATCCGACTCGTCTGCGTCTTTATACCATCCGTGATAAGTGTCGGCGCCCGGTTTTCCGTTGGGCTTTGTCACATTAAAATACTGGCCGTCGCCGTCTTCACCGTCCCCAAGAGCGGCCCACGGGTCCCATTGCTTGATCTCGACCGAGGCGGACGAGATCTCCTGAGCTGTCAATTCATACTTGCCCAACACATTATTTTCCTCATTCGCATTGGACAATACAAAGTTGTCTGTAACGGGAACCGCGTCCCCAAATTCATCCAAACTGAATTCCGCGGTTGCCGATCCCGTCACATCCGCGTTTGTAAATTCCACGACATTTGTTCGATCTTTGTTCTCATCAGTATTATAGTCCACCTGAAGCGCTCCGGCGTCCTCTGTGGCCATGCCGGAAAGAACAAGCCCCCCGGGGGGTGAAGCGATTGCGGCTCTTGTGGTCCCGTCATAGTATTTGTCCATGACGGAAACAACCACCGTAAGAGCTATTTTGCTCAAATATTCGCCGCTTGAAATGCCGCCTCCGGTCCCCGCAAGCACCTGCCCGCTCAAGTTGAAGCTATCCAGAAACTCATTTGCGTCTTCTTCTACTAAGCTGTCGTACAAAATAATCGTGGATATTACGCCCTCTTCCCTTGCCGCGACGTACGTTGAGATGCCGCTCCACTCCGCCGGATCGGTGATATCCGACAGATCCAAGGTTCCGCCGTTCAGGGTCACCGTATTCATGGTCGGGCCGCCGGTGGAAATAGCCGCCAATGTCGCCCCCTTATCGACTGTTACCGAATCGACCATATAACCGTTGAGTGAGGCGAGATTGCTTATGGTCGCGCCGCTCAACAGAGTGATGTCAAATTTTATACCGGCAACGCTCAAAGCGGTTGCCCACGAACCGTCAATCTCGGCGCTTGTCTCGACATCGACCGTGGTCAACGCGACCGGCCCATCCGTCACGAGCGCCGTAGATTGCAGATCGTATACGGCGCCGATGATCGCGTAGGCGGCTTGGTCAAGCGCGCCGGTGATCGTGATGGACGTTATGCCTTCCAACGGATTCTCATCTGTTCCGTAATCCGGGAAATATGTTTCCAACAGCCACTCGATCAGCGCGTCATTTGTAGGGGGCGCGCCTTGCGGAAAATACTCTTTGACGACCGCATCATCGTAGTCGATCGACAATACCGCCGCCTCTTCCGCCCTGTCGCCCTCCGCGTACGACGCCGTGTTCACGCCAAAGGGGAAGGACAGCATGACGAGCATCAGGCAGATCATCATCACCAACGCCTTCTTTCCGTTCGGGATTTTTTTGAAATGTACCATCTCGATAACCTCCTGTTCCTTAGACCACTTCATTTGTGTTGACGAAAACGATGTTCTTTTCTATGATGAAATTCGGGTTCAACGCCTTCGAGGATTGCTCCAGGATGGTCGTACCCGGGTTTGCCGCGATCGGAGGCGCCTTCGTATTGCCTACGGACCCCCCCGTCGAGGTCCCGACCTGCAGACGCGCCGTGTCGGCGCGCTTGGGCTTGGCCTTCTTCTCCAATTCCTCGAAGACGTTGACCTTGCCGCGCAGACTGCCCGCGCCCGCGCGCTTCGCCCGGATCTCCTCTATCTGCCTCTGTTCGAGCGCGCCGCCTTTGTCCTTGATCACGCGGCGGATGTCCAACCGGAAAAACAGGAGGACCGACGTGAGCAGGAACACGCCCGCGAGTATGTAGCTGACGATGTACAGGTAGAGAAAGGTTGATTCCAAATCAGTCCACCTCCCGTCCGTAATTGCCGAGGATATTCGTCTTCAAATTTCCCAAATTGCTTTCCGCTTCCCCTTTAAGCGTTTCGCTCGCGGAGCCTGCCGTCACGTCGATCGACGCCGTCGCGTCGCGCACGGCATCATAGAACGCGGCCATTTCATCATCCGAGACCGCAAAGCCGTTCCTGCCTTTCCGGAAAAGATCCGTATATGCGGAGGCCACATAGGCGATCCGATTGAGGGAGGTAAGCCTCACGATATTGGGCAGATCACTGTTCGTCGAAACCGTATCCTTGATATCGGTGATGACCGCCCAATACGATTCGATGGGGTTTTCGATCGGGTCGCCCCTGCGGTCCTTGAGCGTCGTATCATCGTCTCCCCTTATCGCCCGGACCGCCTCCGGCGTGCCAAAGAAGGCCAAGTCATAGTACATTTCCGCTTGTTTGGTCTCGGCCTCCGTGAGGCCGGGCGCGCCGCCCTCGTCCCGGTCCGGGTCAGGATCCGTCATGTCCAAGACAGCATTGAAATATTTCCTTGCCGCGTCCATCGTGGCTTGATCGCTCCCGCTGTCGTCGCGGTAGTAGTTCCAGTAGAGGCGGCCGAGATCGTATTGCACCCGCGCGTAGCCGCTTGGGTCGGAGTCCCGCAGGGTCTCCCAATGTGGATCCGAAAAGGCCGATTTCAGTTCCTCGGCGTCGGCCGCGTTGAATTTCGATTCGCCATGCTCGTCTTGGAATATCTCGATCAACTCCAAATAGTATTCGTCCTTCCCCGCGTCCTTCTCGATGAGCTGCGTATAGCTCTTCAAGGTATGTTGGTTCTTCAAATACTCCACTGTCTTTTCCCACTCATCGTTCTTTGCGAACAGGAAGCCGGTACCCGCGATCGCGAAGACGACCGTGAGGATCACCGAGGCGATGAAGGCATTGAACTTCGACCGTTGCTTTTTCTTGTAAGCGCTCTCAAATTTCTCAAGGTTTTCCAATACATAGATGACCTCGGCGCAGGATTGGTAACGGTCGCCGGGGTTCAGTTGGGTGCATTTTTGGATCAGCCATTCGAGGCCGCTGGACAGAGCCGGGTTCCAGTGGCGGATGGGGTACAGTTCGTAGGGCGGCTCGGCGGGGTTCTTGCCCGTCACAAGATGGTAGAGGGTGACGCCCAAGGCGTAGATGTCGGTCCTCGCGTCGATCCGCATGCCATGCGAGAACTGTTCCGGGGCGGCGTAGCCGCGCGTCCCGACCGTCGTGCCGCCTTCCGTGTCGTCCTCGATCTCCTTCGCGATGCCGAAGTCGAAGAGGCGGATCGACCCGTCGGGCTTGAGCATGATGTTCGCGGGCTTCATGTCGCGGAAGACGACGGGAGGCGTCAAGGTGTGCAGATAGTCGAGCACGTCGGCAAGCTGCTTGCCCCATTCGACGACCGCCTCTTGAGGTTGGGCGCCGTACGCGTCCAAGACCTTGTTGAGGGGTTCCCCTTCGATGTAGTCCATGACGACATAGATGTTTTCGTGTTTCTCGATGATGTCGACGATGCGGGGGAGCCGGGGGTGATCCAATTTCTTGATGAGGGAGGCTTCCTTCAGGAGGCTGTCCCGCGCCAATTGGCGGTGTTGGCTGTCGTGGCGGTACTCCTTGATGGCCCACTGCTTGTTGAGCCGTTTG
>JAISGB010000019.1 GCA_031263335.1 Eubacteriales Family XIII. Incertae Sedis bacterium | reverse complement strand
TTTCTCGGCGGACAAGCCGGCGATCCTGTTTAAGGATGAGAGCGTCACCTATACGCAGCTCGACGATAAGGTCGTCGCATTCTCAAACCTGTTGAAAAGCAAGGGCGTCTCCAAGGGCGACAAGGTGATACTGAACACCGTGAACTCGCCGGAATTCGTTTACATCTATTTCGGGACGGTACGCAACGCGGCGATCATCGTGCCGATCAATCCGATGCTGACGCTCGATGAGATGAAATACATCGCAAGCGACTCGCAGGCAAAATTTCTCGTGATGCATGAAGGCGTGATGAGGAAACAGGGGCTGACCCCGGACACGCTTTCCGAAGCCTTGGGCGTCAAGGTCATCCCGATCAATGAAGATCTGTTAAAGGAGGCCGACGACGCGCCAAGGGATGACTACGACCTCGTCACAAACGGCAACGAGATTTCCACATTCCTGTATACATCGGGGACGACGGGCAGGCCCAAGGCGGCCATGCTGACGCATGACAACTTGGTCACGAACGCGTGGCAATGCGTCATCAATCTCGAAGCGCGCGAGGATGACATCCTCATGTGCGTGTTGCCGCTCTTCCACGTATTCGCGTTCACGACCTGCATCCTGTTGCCTCTTATAGACGGCGAAACCATCGATATCGTGGAATCCTTCCTGCCGAAAACGGTCATCGGCGAATTGCTCGAGAAACAGGTCTCGCTCTTCCTCGGGGTTCCGGCAATGTACATGGTCCTCATCGAGGCAGGAAAGAAGGACATCAAATTCCCGAAACTGCGCACGGCGGTATGCGGCGGTTCCGCCTTGCCGGTCGAGATATACAATCAGGTGCGCGAAACGGTCGGCTTGCCGATCATCGAAGGCTATGGTCTGACCGAGGCTTCGCCGGCCTGCTTCTTCAACCCTCCGTCGGGCATACAGAAACCCGGTTCCATCGGCAAGGCGATGATCGAGATCGAATACCGCATCGGCGGCGAAAACGACGAAGCTCTGCCTCCGGGCGAGGTCGGCGAACTCCTGCTGAAGGGTCCCAACGTGATGCTCGGCTATTACGGCCGCGAAGCGGAAACGGCCGAAACATTGCGAAACGGCTGGCTCCATACGGGGGATCTCGCCAAGAGGGATGAGGACGGTTATGTCTACATCGTCGATCGCAAGAAAGACATGGTCATCGTATCGGGACTCAATGTCTATCCGCGCGAAGTCGAAGAGGTTCTGTACAAGCATCCCAAGGTCAAGGACGCGGCGGTCATAGGCGTGCCGGACGATCTGCGCGGTGAGAAAGTCGTCGCCTACGTCGTGCTGAAAGAAGGCGAAACGATCCATAGCAAAGAAATCCTGCGTTGGATGAAGGAGCGGTTGGCCGTGTACAAGATTCCCCGCAGCATAGAATTCCGCAACGATCTTCCGCGCAACAACACAGGCAAGATCATGAAGCGCATGTTGCGCGACGGATGATATTTCGAATCCCGGCAACGAAAAAGACCGCTTCACCATGACCTTTGGAGTCATCTTGAAACAGTCTTTTTCGTTGAGTGTCGTCCGCGGGAGGAGAGGAGTTCCCCCGGGTTCCGACGGGCTGTGTTGTGCCCTGTGCGCATAGTCGTTCCCGTTTGGGATGTACCGGGAGACGACCCCTCAGTTTCCTTTCGGAAACATTCGGACATCTTTGTTCGCTCGCTCCCGAACAGTCGTTACACAGAACACAGATCCGAGGATCTTTGTGTTGGGAGCACGCGTTCAGTATACCAAAGATGCAATCCTCTGTCAGCCAACACAAAAACATTTTAAGGACTTTTGAGGAAAATTTTTTTAACTTATGGACAAAATCGCGCGACGCCAATATATATTGCGCGATAAAATATTGAAAATTTTTTGAAATTTATTATATTTCGGTCAATTATTCATCCGCACGTTTACAACTATACCCATATAGAGTATAATTTGCGCATGGGACTTCAGGACAAATTGGGACGCGTCTTCGGAATCGCCGCCTCGCAATGGGGCTTGATCACGTCGGCGCAGGCCGTGCGGGAGGGACTCTCCCGCAACGCGCTTTCATCGCTTACGCGCAACGGCGTCTTGGAACGCGTGCGCATGGGCGTATATCGCGTATCCGCCGCGCCGAGGGACGCATTCACGGAGGCAAAGGCGGCATGGCTGAGCCTCGCGCCCGAGACGGACGCGCGTGAACGGATTGCGCATCCCGGCGCGGACTACGTGCTTTCGCGCGACGTCGCCGCCCTTCTGCACGGCATCGCGGGCGTTCACGCAAGGCCGAACCGCGGATATGTTTTTTCCTGCGCCGGACTCCGAAAGGTGAACGCGCGGGACATATTCTTCATCGATCGCGCATTGAATGAGCGGGACATCGTCATCGCGGAAGGCATGCCCGTCACCTCGCGGGATCGCACGATCGCGGATCTGCGGACATCCGACGATCGGGCGGCGACGCGCCCGCGACGGCGCGTACGTCCCGCCGCGACGCAGAATCCCGGGAAACGCAAACCAAGGGAGCGCGTCGCGACCGACAGGCATGGAGCGCATATCACGGATCATGAAGGAAAGGAGGCGATCCGCGCGTTGCTGACGGAGATGCGTTGCTTCGAAGGGCTGCGAAGGACTGAGATCGACGCCCTGTGCGGCGCCATCCGACCGAGGGCGGAGTATTTCAAGAGCGGGGACATTATCATGCGCATGGGGGAGGTTTTGAACGATCTCCTGTTGCTCGAATCCGGGACGGTGTTCAGTCGGATGGATTACGCCGCGGGCGGCAGAGAGGACATATCCTCCCTGTATGCGCCGCCCGCTTTCGTGGAGCCGGAGATCGCGCTGTCCTCCAAGCGCACGCTTCGCACCTCTCTCGCGGGAGGCAGGGACGGCCGCCTCTATCGGATCGCTCTCTCGGATCTCGACTCACTCCCGACGGATACGCGTTTGATCCTCCACCGAAACCTGACGTCCTTCGTCTGCGACAGCGCCATTCGTTACGCGAACCGCACGGACATCCTGTCGCGGCACAATACGGATGAGCGAATCATCGGGTATTTCAATCTGCAACGGGAGAGACAAAGAACGCACGCCATCCGCATCGACATGAATCAAGCGCAGTTGGCCCGCTACCTCAGCGTGACGCGCGCATCCCTGACGGACACCCTGAATCGAATGCGCCGCAGGGGCGAAATAGACTACGTCTGTACGCGCACGGACATGCGGATCACGTTGGAACGGGATCCGCATGTCCGGCCTTGACACGGACGGGCGCGCGGATTCATTGAGGCGAAAACGATCGTATATCCTCCACCGTGTCCGCGATCCCCAAGGTGGATTTTCTGTGTGAGGTCAAAATCACCGTCCGCCCCGACGCTTCTTCCCGCAGGGCTTTCAGGATCGTACCCTCGTTCAGGCTGTCGAGGTTGCCGGTCGGTTCATCGAGAAGGAGCAGCGGCGTGTCGCGCAGAAAGGCGCGCGCCAGACCGATCCGTTGCCTTTCCCCGCCCGAAAGGGTGGAGCCGAGTTCCCCGATCTCCGTCTCGTAGCCGTTCGGAAGCGACAGGATGAAGTCATGCGCCGCCGCCTTTTTTGCCGCCGCGACGATCTCCTCCCGCGTCGCGTCCGGCTTTCCGAGCCGGATATTTGCCTCGATGGTGTCGTGGAACAGATCCGTCTCCTGTGTGACAAAGGACTCGAGACGCCGCAGACACGCCGTTTCGATCGCGCCTACGGGGATGTCCGATATCAGGAGCTCCCCATCCGTGACATCCCAAAATCGCATGAGCAATTTGAGGAAGGTGGATTTACCGGATCCGCTCTTGCCGACAATGCCCGTGATCTTGCCCTTGGGAATCGTGAGCGAGAGTCCGCGCAACACATCCGGGCCGCCGTAGGAGAAGGTCAGGTCGCGGCTCTCCGCGCCCGTAAATCCGGGGCGCGCCCCATGCTCGACGTCCTCGGTCTCCGGCCGTTCGTCGAGCAGATCGAGCACGCGGCCGCCCGCAGCCAAGGTCGCCTGCAAGCCGGTCGACAGACCCGCCAAGGCGAGTACGGGACCGAAGGACGAAACCATCGCCACAACGGGAATGATCACGCCGTCGAACCGGATCGTCCCGTCTCGCCAAAGAAAGAAGGCGACCGCCGCCATCGCGAGCATGAAGCAGGTCACCAAAAATCCGGACAGCGCGGCGATCGCGCCCTCGCGCCCGCCCAGGCGACGACGCAGGACGTCCGTTTCCTCCGTCCTTGCGCCGACCGAGGTCTTTCGCGCCTCACCGAGCCCGAAGCGCAATATCTCCGCGATCCCTCGGAGGCTGTCGAGCCAAAAGGACGAGAAGCGGCCGATCTCCCCGCGCAGACGAACATTATCTTCTCTCACGACGCGGGATCCGAGCGCCGGGAGAAGCGCGCCGACACAGAGGTATCCGAGCGCCGCGATCACGCCGCAGAGCGGATGATAGCTTCCGACGAACACCGTCACAGCCAAGGAAACGAGCGCGGCGATCGCGACGGGCGAGACGGTGTGCGCATAAAAGACCTCAAGCAACTCGATGTCCCCCGTGAGAACCGTGATGAGATTTCCCCGCTCCCGGCCTTCGAGTTTGGCGGGACACAGTTTCCGCAAAGCCTCAAACACGCGCTCGCGTATCAGCGCGAGCAACTTGAACGCGATAAAATGGTTGCAGGTCTGTTCCCCGTAGCGAAACGCGCCGCGCAACACGCCGCACAGGACGGCGGCGACCAAGAGTCCCGAGAGCGCGAATCCGAGCGGCGCGCCGAATCCCGCCGCTTGGAGTATCGCGAAGCCGCCGAGAACGGGGATGAGGATCGAACACAGGTTGCCGAGCGCGCCGAACAAGATCGCGAGGATCATGAAGCCCGTGAGGGGCTTCACCAATACGATCAATCTGCCCATGATTTTCATAACGCCGCGCCTCCCGCGTAACGCTCAAGTTCCGTTTGTCTGTTGTACATCCGCGCGTAAGCGCCTTCGCGCGACAGGAGTTCCCCGTGCGTCCCGGCCTCGATCATCCTGCCGCCTTGGAGCAGATAGATCATCTTGGACGGCGCGGCGTTCGCGAGGCGGTGCGTGATGAGCAGAACCGTCTTCGTCTCCGCAAGCGCGCGGATCGCCTCCATGATCGCCCCTTCACTCTCGGTGTCGATGTTGGACGTGGCCTCGTCGAAGATGTAACAATCGCTATGACGCAGAAGCGCGCGGGCGAGACAGAGTCGTTGCCGCTGTCCCCCGGAGAGGTTCGCGCCCCGCTCCGCCAGACGCGTGTCGAGGCCGTCCCCTTCCGCGAAGAAGTCCCACAGCCGCGCCCGCTTCAACGCGCCTACGAGTTCCGCGTCCGTCGCTTCGCCGTTCGCCATACGAAGGTTTTCCGCCACGGAGCCGGAGAACACATAGCCGTCGTGCGGCACGAGCGTCACGCGATCCCGCAGACTCGCCTTGGACAATGTTCTCAGCTCCGCACCGCCGATCCGGACGGAACCCGTATAGCCATGCCTCGCGCCGGACAGGATCGCGGCGATCGTACTCTTGCCGCTGCCCGACTCCCCGACCACGGAGATGAGGCCGACGCCGAGATCGAACGTCACGCCGTCGAGCGCCGGATTCTCCGCGCCCGGGTAGGTAAAGGACAGATCCCGAACCTCTGCGGATACGGCGCCCGCAGGCAAGACCTCCTCGCCGTCGGGCGGAATCTCAAGATCGAGCAGACGAAACATCCGTTCGCTCGCCGCGACGCCGTT
>JAISGB010000018.1 GCA_031263335.1 Eubacteriales Family XIII. Incertae Sedis bacterium | reverse complement strand
CGTCCTGACGTCCGTCTCGATGATGAGCGGGATATCGCTGTGCTTCAGCATCTCCATCACCGCCGGCACGGGTACCGGTATGACGCCGTGTTGGCATTCGATGAAGCCCTGTCCGTCGTGTACGGGACCGCAGAGTATCCGTTTCACACCGAGCAGTTCCACGGCGATGGCCGTCCCCACGATGTCCAAGATGGAATCCATGGCGCCGACCTCATGAAAGGCCACATCCTCCAACCGCTTGCCGTGTACGCTTGCCTCGGCGCGGCCGATGACCGTAAAAATATCCTTCGACATGCGCTTGACATTCGCGGAAAGACTGCTTTCCTCGATCAGCGCCATGATCCGCCGATAGGTGGTATGGGCATGTTCGTCCGGCTCGCTCCGGTTCGCCATGAGATTTTCGAGATCGTGATCGCTCGGATACTGTCGTTCGTTGCCGTCGTCCCGAACCCCGGAAGCCGCGTAATAATCATGGTCGTGCTGAGGTTCGTCGTAGATGATCACATCCAGATCGACGCCCGATACGCCGCTCCTGCCCGTAATGTTCGGTATCAAGTTGAAAGGCGCGATCGCCAACCCGGAGAGTTCCGCCTTGATCGTCTCCGTGTCCGCGCCCAGATGTATCAGCGCGCCCAACGCCATATCGCCGCTGATCCCCGCGCCGCACTCAAAATACAATACCTGTTCCCTGCACGCGTCCTCTTTGAGCAATCCCATCGAATTTCCGCCTTTCTCGTTCCTCTCCCACGCGATCTCCGCTCTGCGGCGATCATTCGTCCCCCACAATAACGGACGCGAGATAACCCGCGCCGAAACCGTTGTCGATATTCATGACGCAGACGCCGAGGCTACAACTGTTCAACATGGAAAACAGCGCGGTCAACCCGCCCATGGAAGCGCCGTAGCCGACAGAGGTGGGAACCGCGATCACGGGCCTCGCAACCAAACCGCCCACCGTCGAGGCCAACGCGCCCTCCATACCGGCGACGACGATGACGACGTCGGCGCGGCGTATCTCCCGGACCTTGTCCAAGAGGCGGTGCAGACCGGCGACGCCCACATCGAACACACGCGAGACCTCGCATCCGTACAGCTCCGCAGCCAACGCCGCCTCCTCCGCGATGGGGATGTCCGCCGTCCCCGCGGTCACGACGGCGACGAGTCCCGAGGCTTTTCCGTCATCGCGTCCGCCGGACACGCCCTCCCGTCGCGACGCGCGCAGGACGATCATACGGGCGAGGTCGTGGTAGACCGGCGTCGGCTTCTCCGATCCCGGAAAGTCCCCTTCCAAGATCGCGCTTGTCGCTTCAAAATGGGCCGGGTCGGCCTTTGTGGCGATGACGAGTTCCGTCGATCCCGCCATGCGCCGTATGATGGCGGCGGCCTGATCGGGGGTCTTTCCAAGGCAGAATACGACCTCGGGCCGTCCCGTCCGCGCTTCCCGATCCAGATCGATCTTCGCGAATCCCATATCATCATAGGGAACCGTCCGGATGTGCCGCACGGCTTCGGTCGGCGACAGCTCACCGTCCGCGACCCGTTTCAATATAGCGCCCAACTCCGTTTCTCTCATCTCCGATATCCTCCGACCGTCTTATCGCGCCCCGGCGTCCGAACCGCCGCGCGGGGGATCTCCGTCCCGTCGCGCGCCGATCGACGCCGACAGGACATGCTCCAACAATATCAGGGTCGTGACCGCGCCCACGCCGCCCGGGACGGGCGTCAGATCCGCCACGCGATCCATCGCCTCATCCGCGTTCACATCGCCGTACAGCGTCCCATCCGCATCCGCATGGATGCCAACGTCGATAACCGTCTGTCCCGCGTTGAAATACGACCGATCGACGCCGCCGTCCCGCCCGTCCGAGGCCAATCCCGCCGCAACGATCAGGATATCGGCCGATGCGGCGATCCCGGCAAGGCCGACGGTCTTGCTGTGACAGATCGTGACCGTCGCGTCCTCGGACAGCAGGAGCAGGCTTACGGGCTTGCCGATGACGGCGCTGCGACCGATGACGACCGCCCGCTTCCCCGCCGGCGCAATGCCGAAGTGACGTAGGATCGCGAGAACCGCTTCCGCCGTGCAAGGCGCAAATCCTACGGGAGCCGCGCCCCGATCGCCCAACCTTCCCGCGTACAGCGCGGACATGGACACGGGCGTGACGCCGTCGACGTCCTTCCTCGGATCGAGGGCGGCGCAGATTGCCGCCTCGTCCGCGCGGGACGGCAGGGGACGGAACATCAGCACGCCGTGTACGGACGGATCCGCGTTCAGCGAACCGATTCGGTCAAGCAAGTCCCGCCGCCCTGCGACAGACGGAAGATTCGTTCGACGCAGATCGATCCCGACCCGCTCGGCCGCGCGCGCGATCGTGCGCTCATAGGCGACATCGTCCGCCCGATCGCCGACCCGGACGGTCGCGAGGCAGGGGATGACGCCCGAAGCGCGCAAGGACGCAACCCCCGCCGTCAATGCCGGCATCCGCGTGTCCGCTATTTCTTTTCCGTAAAGCAATCTCGTCATCTTTCGGCCTTAAAGAAGTCGACATAGATCGCGTCGGCACGGGACATATAGACCGAGAGCAGCTTCATCCCTTCCCCGTCCGCGCGATCGGCAAACGCCCGGTCCCTTATGCTGCGCGTATTCACGCGGACGTTGATCCACGCCGATTGCAACGCGGCCTTACAGAGTATCGCGCCGCAAGCCGCGTCGCTCACGGCCAATCGGTTTCCCTTGTCGGCAAAGACGCGCAACAGATCGATGGCCTCGGCGCATCGACGCATCATCGCCAAGGGGATCAGCGACGCCTCCTTGAGCGACGCCTCCATCACCCGATCCTTGGACGCCCGCTCCTCCTCCGTGCCGGTCGGCATGCGATAAGCGCCGGCCAAAGGCTCGAATGCGGCGGCGTCCTGCGCGATCAAGGCGAGCAACTCCTGTTGCACGCGGTAGGCGGCGACCTTGAGTCGCTTCATCTCTTCCTCTGCGG
>JAISGB010000264.1 GCA_031263335.1 Eubacteriales Family XIII. Incertae Sedis bacterium | reverse complement strand
GTCGGCCGAACCCGAGGCCAAGAGATCCTCCGCGACGTACGGATCGTCGATTCGGTTCGCCGCGAAGATCGGCAATCGCACCGCCTGTTTCACCTCGCGCGCCAAGTAGGCGTAGCCGGCTTCGGGCAGATGCGCCGTGATCTGGGGGACCCGGGATTCATGCCATCCGCCGGTGACGCTCAGGGCGTCCGCGCCGGCAGCCTCCGACACGCGCGCCGCGGCGATCGCCCCGGCGCTCCCGCGCCCTCCCTCGACAAACTCGTTGCCGCTGATCCGCACGACGACCGGGTACTCCGATCCGCAGCGCGCCTTGATCCCTCGGATCAGCGCCTCGGCAAACGGGCTTTCCTTCTCCTGCCAAGCGTACGCGTCGTCCCGTTTATTTTTAAGCGGAGAGAGGAATTGGGACAACAGGTATCCGGCGCTCCCGATGAGCTCCACCCCGTCAAATCCCGCTTCCTTCGCCCTGAACGCCGCCGAGGCAAAGTCCCGCAGGACGGCGTCCACCTCCCCCGCGCTCAACGCGCGGGGGGTCTGTTTGGAATAGTTCGAATATACGGCAGACGGCGCGACCGAATCGCCGTCCGCGCCCTTCGCGTAAGCGCCGCCGTGAAAGAGTTGGCAGATCACGGTCGCGCCACGCGCTTTCAATCGCGCGGTCAACCGCGACAGGCCCTCCGAAAAGCCGTCGTCATAGACGCCGATCATATTCCGGCCTCTTCCGACAGCCTGCACGGCGCAACCGCCGACGACAAGCATGCCGGCCCCGCCCTCCGCGCGCGCCTCATAAAAGGCGATGACGCGTTCGTCGATCCGCCCGTCGGGCGTGTAGGACAGGTTGAAGGCCGGCATGACAATGCGATTCTTGACCGTGATCGCGCCGATCGTCAGCGGTGAAAGAAGTCGGGCGTGATCCACGTTGTATCCTCCTACAATCCGAGTACGATCTACAGATAACCCATCAGCTTCCAGATCGGAATGCTGAGCAGGATCGCGACGATATTCGTGACCATGTACATCACCGATCCGCCGACGACGTCCTTATGCCGCACCATCTTGTTGTCCGTGACGGCCCGCGCCGCGATCTCCGTCGTGTTCTGGAAGCTCAGGTTCCAGGTGTTTGTGGACACATAGACCATGTACACCATGATGAACGGGTGAATGCCCGCCTCCAAGCAGAACGGCAGGAGCAACGATCCGATCAGGATGGTCGAACCCGTCAGCGAGACGATGAGCAGACGCACGATATAGGTCAGCACGGCGAGGAAGATGGCCAAGATGAAGATGTTCCCGAACATCGGCCCGATGATGGGGCCGAGGACGGCCTTGATCGCGGCGTTTACGCCCGTCTCCGCAAAGACGGTCGGCAGACAGAGGAAGCAACCCACAAAGATCAGGCTCTCCCACGAGGTCTTGCTGCGGAAGGATTGCGTGGAAAGGCAACCTAAGGACAGCAGGACGATGAACGCGCCGCAGGAAACCATCGCGGACGGAATCTTCAGCCACGGTTCCGTGATCCACAGGAGCAGGGCGCAGAGGACGACGATGAGCGTGATCTTTTCCTTTGTGCTGATGGGACCCAGATCTTCCAATTGTTTCTTGACGACCTCCTTGGGCATGGTCTTCGCGTCCTTGGGCTGATAGAACTTGAAGATGCACAGGATCATGAGGATCGTCGCGATGATCATCCACGGCAGGCCGATGATAAACCACTTCGTCCATGAGACCTCAAACCCTTTGGGCATGATGCCGACGATGGCGACATTGACCGCCGAGCCGCTCAGGAAGCCCAACGCGACGGATACATAGCCCGTAAACATCGCGATATAAAGCCCGCGCGCGCCCTTGCTGCCGGGTTCAAACCCCATGGCTTCGCTCGTCTGTTGCGCGAGGCTCGCGCCGATGACCGCCTTGGCGGTGGACGAGGGGACGATGGGCGAGGCGATCAAGCCCGAGATGATGTAGGCGAGGCATTGCCCCTTGAACGTGGCCGGCAGGATGTTCATCAGGCTGACCGCGATGCGCCGCAGGAGACCCGTGTCATTCGCGGCGGCGGCGATGCCGAAGGCGCCGACCATCATCCACCAGGTTGCGCTTGAAAAACTGGCAAAGGCCACCGGTATTTCGGCGATTTTAAAGATAACGAACAGAAGACACATACCAAGCATGGCGAGAAATTCCGGGATTGCCCCGGACAGAATCCAGACGACGGCGCCGATGAGGCACCCCAAGGCGATCAGCCCCGTTCTGGGCAACAGATCCGTAGCCGGAAGTACAAGAGCGAACAGTAGAACAACAATCACTCCGGCGAGAAAACCAATGAGCTTTTTCATAAATATTCCTCCTATATCAAAATATAACAATTCCGCTTCCGCTGTAAAAGCGGCCCGATGTCCCGCGACGCGCGCCGTTTCGACGCGATTTGTCGTTCCCGACATCTGCATCAATTAAACAATAGCGCCTTATCGATTGCATCGCGCAACATCACAAAAACCTCCTATTATATTTGTCGATTTCCGACAAATTCCGACAGAGTTTTGAGGGTTGTTCAAACGTGAAAGGCCGATCGCAAGATCGGATCGAAAACCGGCGGATCCCGGCTCAAATCACGTCGCGGAAGGCTGTCCCGATTCGGCTCGGACGATGCGCCACAGTTTGATGTGTTCGAGGAGATGCAGACAGGTGATCGGATTGCTGAAATCATATCCGAGCGACGCCTTGATCTTCCCGATCCGGTAGCGCATGGTGTTTTCATGGATAAAGCAGGCGGCCGCCGCCAAATGCAGGCTCTTGTATTCCAAAAAAGCCTCCAAGGTCTGCACCGCGTCAAAAGAGGTGAACGTACGTTTCAGCCCTTCGATCACCTTAAAATCCAATTTTTCTCCGAGCAGTTTATCGATGAAGATGAAATCGTTGTAGAAGATCGCCTTCCCCGTCAGGGACAGGATCTTGCTGTACTGTTCCGCCTTGGAAGCCTGAACATAGCCGGTCTGCAACAATTCGATCTTGTTGACGCCTTTTCCGCAGTAAATCGTGTAATCCGCGTCGCCCAAATCGATCCCGTGGATCATCTTGCGCAGGCAGATATCAAATTCGGACGGGGAAGCCTCCTGCGTCCGAACGGAAACAAACCCAAATACTTTGTCTCGGCCTTGCAGTTCCAACCGCAAGGATTTGAGAATCACCTTCTGTAGATCCCTGTTGTTCATCAACAGGTTGCGCAGGGTCTCGCAAACCGCGTCGGCCCCCGCGCCCGAAATCGAAAAAAACATGAAATAATTATTGTCGTTAAACGCCAAGTAGTGCGAGAACTCCCGCAGATCGGTCACCATGGAGTTCGAGACGATGCCTTCGATCAGGTATTGCTGAAGGACATCCGCGTTGCTCCTGAGCCAATTGCGTTTGTGCAGGGAGTTGTAGATCGTGCAGAGTTTTTCGATCTCGTACCGATTGAGCAGTTTGGTGTCGCTGGCGACGATCAACCGCTCCCCGGAGGAGAGCAGTATCTCGCCGACGTAATACTCCTTCTGCCGTTTCAACTCAACGCGATTCGTCGAGTTGTGCGTTTTTTCTTGGGTCATCATCGCGCAGTAGAGCTTGATGCGCTCGCTGGCGCCGCGATTGTTCATCGCGTAGATATGGTATTCGTCGTCCACGATCGCCGCGGCGACCGTCAGATGGTCCACGAAGAGCTTGCGCAGGATCTTGTTGTCCCCTTTGTTGATCTTCATCTGGTTCTGCAAAAAGGACAGACTGCCGTCGAGCATGAGGTCCATCCCCTTGTAGGAACCGGTCAAAGCGTAGAACCTGTCTATCACCTCCGACCAGACCATCTCATAGGGTATGGAAATGATGGGGAAGTTGTTGCGCTCGGCCAGAGCGCGGATGGAATCGGGGACCGTCTTGATGTAACGTCCCAGTTTGATGGCGACCGCGGCGACATTCTTGTTGATCAGGTTTTGGATAAACTGATACAGCGCTTGCTCATCTTCCTGATACAAAAATGCCGTTGTAAGGATGATCTCCTTTCCCTTCAGCCACTCTATCGATGTCGGCGCGTCAATGAACGAAATGACCCTGACTTCGTTATTCAATCCGCCGTCGCCCGTCAACATCGAAAACGGTGAATTGTCTTCGTTGAAAAATATATCTTTTACGGTATACATCCGAATATTCCTCTACAGAAAAGCCACCTGTTATATGTCTCGCCCGCCGCGTAAAGCGGG
>JAISGB010000248.1 GCA_031263335.1 Eubacteriales Family XIII. Incertae Sedis bacterium | reverse complement strand
GTAGTTTTGATCTGAATCTTTGAGCAATAATTGAAGAATTCGGATCAAAACCAACTGCGCGGGACTGTTTACTTTTGTCTTGTTTCGATGATATAATAAATATCGGAACACGAGATGATTTTATACATTCGCCGGAGGAGGCGGCCCGGGATGAACGGGCCGAAGCGTAGGTTGGCAGGAAGGGACAAAGCATGAAGGCAACATTTGTTTCCAAGGAGAATAACGACGTCACATTTGAGTTGGGCTTTGACGCGGAGGAGTTTGAGAACGCGCAGGTCGAAGCCTATAAGAAAACAAAGGGGCGTTATCAGGTAAACGGCTTCAGGAAGGGGAAGGCGCCGAGGCGGATCATCGAGCAACATTACGGCGAAGGGGTGTTCATGGAGGACGCCTTGGAGGATCTGCTCGAGGCGAATTACCCCGAAGCGCTGAGGGAACTCGATATCGAACCCATAGACAGGCCGAAGATAGAGTTCGGGGAACTCACCAAGGGCGAAGGGTTTTCGGCGACGGTGAAGGTGACCGTCCCGCCCGAGGTGGAGGTGAAGGACTATACGGGCGTCAAGATCAAGGATGTGGTACATGAGGTGACGGACGAGGACGTCCGTCGCGAATTGGAGACGGCGCGCGATCGCGGGGCGCGCCTGTCGGATACGGACGAAAGCGCGGAATCCGGCGATACGGTGAATATCGACTACGCCGGATTTATCGGAGACAAACCGTTTGACGGGGGTTCCGCGGAGAATCACAACCTGAAGCTCGGTTCGGGCGCCTTCATCCCCGGTTTTGAGGAACAGCTCGTCGGCGTAAAGAAGGGCGACGAGAGAGAGGTGAAGGTCACCTTCCCCGAGGACTACCATTCGGAGGATTTGAAGGGGAAGGAGGCGGTGTTCCGCGTGACCGTGAACGGCGTGAAACGGGAGGAAAAGCCCGAGATCGACGACGCGTTCGCGCAGGACATCAGCGAATTTGAAAGCCTCGACGAACTCAAGGCCGACATCGAGGCGCGGTTGAAGAAGGCCGCCGCCGAGCAGGAAGAGACGGAGAAGAAAAACGCCGTCTTGGAAGCGGTGTATGAAGCGAATGAGGTGGACATCCCGGACATCATGGTGGAGGATCGGATGGACGCGATGATGGACGAACTCGCGCAGACCCTGCAACAGCAGGGCTTGGATATGCGGCAGTATTTTCGGTATCTCGGGAAGGATCCTGCCGAGTTCCGCGAGACCCTGCGGAACGACGCGCTCCGTCATGTGCGGATGCGCCTCATCGTGAAGGCCGTCGCCGCCGCGGAGGGACTTGAAGCGAGCGAGGAAGAAGTGAACGCGGAACTGGAACGGACCGCGGAACAGTACAAGATGCAGCCGGAAGAACTCAAGGCGTCCTTGGGGGAAGCCCGGCTTGCGCTGTTGACGGAGGATATAACGGGCCGGAAGGCCGTGGAATACATGTTTGAAACGGCCATCGTGGAACGATGATCGTATTTGGGTTCCGGAATACGCGACGCATAGAATGAGACTCGCGTTGCTCGCAGCTAATAGCGTGACCGGCAAATCGTAACATAAATAAGGAGATTATTATGCCACTCGTACCCTATGTGGTAGAACAGACGGGGCAGGGAGAACGCTCTTACGACATCTACTCGCGGCTCCTCAAGGATCGCATCATCTTCCTCGGGGAGGAAATCAATGACACGTTGGCCGGCTTGGTCATCGCCCAGCTCCTGTTTCTCGAGGCGGAGGACAACAGCAAGGACATCAATATGTACATCAACAGCCCGGGCGGTTCGGTCGCGTCCGGACTCGCCATCTTTGACACCATGCAATACATCAAACCGGATGTTTCGACGATCTGCGTCGGCATGGCGGCGAGCATGGGTTCCTTCCTGCTGACGGCGGGCGCCAAGGGCAAGCGGTTCGCGTTGCCTAATTCGGAGATACTCATCCATCAGCCGTTGGGCGGCGTACAGGGTCAGGCGGAGGACATCAAGATTCATGCGGAACACATCATCAAGACGCGCGAAAAACTGAACAGGATATTATCCGAGCGCACGGGCCAGCCGCAGGAGCGCATCGCCGTCGATACCGATCGCGACAACTTCATGACTGCGGAGCAGGCGGTGGATTACGGATTGATAGATAAGGTGATTGCGTCTCGATAGGCGGAATGGGCCGGAAAGGAAAGATAACATAGATGAGTAATTACGACGATAACAAGCAGTTGAAATGTTCTTTCTGCGGGAAACCGCAGGATCAGGTGAAGCGGCTGATCGCCGGACCGAACGTCTATATTTGCGATGAGTGCGTCGAACTCTGTCAGGATATCATACGGGAGGAATTCGAAAACGCCTATGAGGGTTATCGCGCGGAGCATGGGAATCGGCTCTATGTGCCGAAGCCCAAAGAGATAGCCGAATCCCTGTCCGATTATGTCATAGATCAGGATGAGGCGAAGAAGATTTTGGCCGTGGCGGTCTACAACCATTACAAACGCGTGAAGTACGCGACCGCCCACGACAATGACGGCGTGGAGATACAGAAGAGCAACATCGTCATGATGGGACCGACGGGTTCGGGCAAGACCTTGCTCGCCCAGACCTTGGCCAAGATATTCAATGTGCCTTTCGCGATCGCCGACGCGACGGCGCTCACGGAGGCCGGCTATGTGGGCGAGGATGTGGAGAACATTCTGCTCAAGCTGATACAGGCGGCCGACGGCGACATCGCGAAGGCGCAGAAGGGCATCATCTATGTGGACGAGATAGACAAGATCGCGCGCAAGGGCGACAATGTCTCCATCACGCGGGACGTCAGCGGGGAAGGCGTACAGCAGGCTCTGCTGAAGATCATCGAGGGGACCGTGGCGAACGTGCCGCCGCAGGGCGGTCGGAAACATCCGCATCAAGATTTTATCCCCTTCGACACGACGAACGTGCTGTTCATCTGCGGGGGCGCCTTTGACGGATTGGACAAGATCATCCTGCGCAGATTGGGCGAAAAGACCATAGGGTTCAATTCCGAGGTCAAGGAGACGGAGAAGGCTTCCTCTGAGATATTGAAGAGCGTCCAGTCGGAAGATCTGTTGAAATACGGTCTCATCCCCGAGTTTATCGGCCGGCTTCCGGTCATGTGTACCCTGCAGGAGTTGGACAGCAACGCCTTGGTGCGCATCATTACGGAACCGAAGAATTCATTGCTGAAGCAGTACAAGAAGCTCTTCATGTTGGACAACGTGGAATTGGAACTGGAGGACAGCGCCATCAAGAAGTTGGCCGAGAAGGCCATCGAGCGCAAGACCGGCGCCAGAGGACTCCGGAGCATCTTCGAGCATGTTATGACCGACATCATGTATGAGATCCCTTCGCGGACCGACATCAAGAAGGTCGTGGTCACGGAATCCGCCATCGACAAGGATACGGGTCCCACCTTGGTCTTGGCCGAGAAGAAGGAAAAGAAGGACGCGAAACAGATCGTTTCGTAGAAGATTCAGATCACGACTACTCAACGGTCGCGATAGTTTTGATGGAGTCCGGGTTCCAAGGCCGATTTTGGCTCCCCGGAGCGTACTCTGAGGTACGTGAGGAAGACAAAATCGGTATTGGGTTCCGGAATACGCAAAAATAGCGTGACCGTTGAGTAGTTTCAGATAGAAGGAGTGCTGTATTGGTCAAGGAGAAGAAGGACGAAACATCGCGTGATGACAAGCATGACGTGACAGAGCATGACGCGTTTGAGGAGTTGAGGGACATCTTGGCTTCGGGGGATGAGGAGGACGCGTATCCCGCGGAGGACGACGGCGCGCGCGCCATGCCCATGATCCCGTTGCGCGGGCTTTCCATCTTCCCGTACATGGTGTTGCATTTCGACATCGGCCGCGAGAAATCCATCAGCGCGCTCGAGAAGGCCATGGTTCGGGATCAGATCGTGTTCCTCGCCGCGCAACAGGACGCGGAGACGGATCTGCCCACCTTGGATGACTTTTTTCGTGTAGGGACGATCGCGAAGATCAAACAGATGCTGAAATTGCCCGGGGATTCCATCCGGGTTTTGGTCGAGGGGATCAGCAGGGGCGTCATCGAGGACATGGTTCACGAGATCCCCTATTTCAAGACGCGCGTCCGAGAGATCGAGGAAGTCGAATATGAGACGATCCCCAACAGGGTCGAGGCGCTCATGCGGACGGTCTTGGACAACTTTGAAGACTATCTCAACATCAGTCGAAAATTGCCGCAGGATCTCTTCGTCTCCGTATCGACGGTGGAGCAACCCGGCCGGCTCGCCGACATCATCGCTTCGCATCTGGATATCCGCACCGAGGCCAAGCAGGAGATATTGGAAGCCTTTGATCCTGAGGCGCGCCTGAGTCTGCTGAACGATATCCTGACCAAGGAGATCGAGATATTGAAGATCGAGCAGGACATCAACAAGAAGGTGCGAAGCAAGATCAACAAGTCCCAACGGGAATACTATCTGCGCGAGCAACTCCGCGCCATTCAGGAGGAACTGGGCGACGAGGAACTCATCGAGGACGAGATAAGGGATTGGTTGGAAGAATTGGGGAAACTCAGCCTTCCCGAAAAGATCCATGCGAAGATCGAAAAGGAGATCAAGCGCCTGTCCAAGATACAGTCCTCCTCTGCGGAGGGGGGCGTGATCCGCACCTATATCGAATGGGTATTCCAATTGCCGTGGAACAAGTATTCCGAATCCGTGATCGACCTGAAGGCGACGGAGCGGATATTGAACGAAGACCATTATGGGCTGATAAAGGTGAAGGAGCGGATCATCGAATATCTGGCCGTCATGGAGTTGGTCACGTCCATGAAAGCGCCCATCATCTGCCTCGTGGGGCCGCCCGGCGTGGGCAAGACCTCCGTGGCCAAATCCATCGCCCGCTCTGTCGGCAGGGAATTCGTCCGCATGTCCTTGGGCGGCGTACGGGACGAGGCGGAGATCCGCGGGCATCGGCGCACGTACATCGGCGCGATCCCGGGCCGCGTGATCAACGGCGTCAAGGAGGCGGGGACCATGAACCCCGTGTTCCTGTTCGACGAGATCGATAAGGTCGGCAATGACTTTCGCGGCGATCCGGCGTCGGCCTTGCTCGAGGTGCTCGATCCCGAACAAAACAAGGAATTTACCGATCACTATTTGGAATTCCCCTTCGATCTCTCCAAGATATTGTTCATCACGACCGCCAATACGACGGATACCATACCGAGGCCCCTGCTCGATCGCATGGAGGTGATCGAGGTACCCGGTTACACGGAGGAAGAGAAGGTCAAGATCGCGGAGCAATACCTGATCCCCAAACAGTTGAAGGAACACGGGTTGAGCGCCGAGACGATCCGCATGCCGGAGCGCACGGTGCGCGACATCATCAACTATTACACGCGGGAGTCCGGCGTGCGGAACTTGGAACGCGAGATCGCGGGCGTCTGCCGTAAGTCCGCCAGAAAGGTCGTCGAGAAGAAAACGCGAAAGATCTCCGTCACGGGGAGCACCTTGGAGAAGTATCTGGGCAAGCGGAAGTTTCGCTACGACGTCATCGAGAATGAGAAGATGATCGGCGTGACCACGGGTTTGGCTTGGACCGTCGTCGGCGGCACGACCCTGTCGATCGAGACGACGATGATCCCCGGTACGGGGAAAATGGAGCTGACGGGCCAGTTGGGAGACGTGATGAAGGAGTCGGCCAAGGCCGGCGTCAGCTATATCCGCTCCATTGCGGATGAATTGGGCATCGAGACGAATTTCTATCGCGAGAAGGATATCCACATCCATATCCCGGAGGGCGCCACGCCCAAGGATGGGCCTTCGGCCGGTGTGACCATGTGTACGGCCATGATCTCCACCCTCACCGGCGTCCCCGCCAAGCAGGATGTCGCCATGACGGGTGAGATCACGTTGCGCGGAAACATCCTGCCCGTCGGCGGCGTCCGCGAGAAGGTATTGGCGGCCCATCGGGCGGGCATCCGCAAGGTGCTCCTGCCGGCGGACAATGAGCGGGATATCGACGAGATACCGGCCAATGTCCGCAAGAAGATGGAGTTCGTCCTCATCAAACATGCGAAGGACGCGTTGCCGCATATACTGACGAAGCCGATCGCATGAAGATCGGGCGCGCCGAACTGTTGGCCGTCGCGGTGAAGAAGAGCCAATACCCCGTATCCGGCCCGCCCGAGATCGCCTTTGCGGGGCGCTCGAATGTGGGCAAGAGTTCGTTGCTCAACCTGTTGACCGGCCGGCGCAAGCTCGCGAAGGTCAGCGGCAGTCCGGGCAAGACCGTGACCATCAATTTCTACGCGATCAACGGCGACGCGTTTCGCATCGTCGATCTGCCGGGTTACGGATACGCCAAGGTTGCGCGGTCCCGGTCGGAGCAATGGGGCGACATGATCGAAGCCTATCTGAAAAACCGGGATCGGCTGAGAAAGGTCGCGCTCTTGGTGGACATCCGGCACGAACCGTCTGCGCAGGACAGGCAGATGTATGATTGGCTGAAATATTACGGATTTGACGGACTTGTCGTCGCCACCAAGTCGGACAAGATCCCCCGAGGCGGGTGGGCGAAAAATCTCAAGGCGATACGGGACGGCCTGTCCATGGGGAAGGACGATGTCGTCGTACCCGTTTCGACCTTGCAACGGTCGGGCGTCGAGGATCTGTTGGGTGAGATAGAGAAAGCGCTATGAACTTTTTCACATGGGCCGTGTTGAAAAACAGGATCGTCGCCATCAAATCCCTGATGGCGGACAAGACTGTACCGCTCAGGAAGAAACTGTTGGTCGTATTCGGCATCGTGTATCTTGTGTTGCCCATAGACATCATTCCCGTCGTGCTGTTCCCTGTGGCGTGGATGGACGATGTGGTTGTATGGCTGTTCATCATATGGCATCTTAAGGATTATTTGGATAAATATTG
>JAISGB010000148.1 GCA_031263335.1 Eubacteriales Family XIII. Incertae Sedis bacterium | reverse complement strand
CGCCGAGGGCTTGCCGCGCCCGATACCGCTTGTACAGCACGATATAAGCTGCGATGCCGACGACGAACACGATGGCGCTCAACACCTGCGCCTGGCGGAGGGATCCGAGCATGAGGCTGTCCGTGCGCAAGCCCTCGACAAAGAACCGCTCGAAGGAATAGAGGATCGCGTACAGCAGGGTGGTCTGCCCCACGAATTTTCGCCTGTTGTCGATCCGAATGAGAAAGAGAAAGAGGAGGAAGCACCAGATGGACTCATACAGGAATGTGGGATGAACCTTCATCCCGTCCACCGTAATGGCCCAAGGCAGATCCGTGGGCCCGCCGTGGGCTTCCGAATTGAAATAGTTCCCCCACCGTCCGATGGCTTGGCCGAGCGGAACGGACGCGAAGGAGAGATCCATGAAATTCAGAGGGGAGTCCTTCCAAAACCGGCATAGGATCAGCGCCGCCAAGATCCCGAAGATGAGGCCGCCGTGTATGGCGAGTCCGCCCTCCCTGACCCGAAATATCCGTCCCCAATCCTCGGCGAAATACGACAGATTGAACAGGACATAGTAGAGCCTCGTCCCCACGATCCCCGAGAGTACGATGATGATGGCGTAGTTCAGGAACTTGTCGGAGGACAGTCCGTGCTTGGGCGCGCGGTAACAGGGTATCGCGACGGCGAGGGCGATGCCTATCGCCACGCAGATGCCATACCACATGATATCAAATCCAAAAATGGAAAATGCGATCCTATTTGGTACAGGCATCGGCCACCTCCCGGAATGAGCGCAGAGAAGCGAGCGGATCCGGACTGTTCAGCGCCGCGGATCCCACGACGAGCATATCGGCGCCGGCGCCGACGACGTCCGGCAGATTCTCAAGATTGACGCCGCCGTCCACCGAGATCTTGTAACGCAGGTCCATCTCCGTGCGCATCGCGTCGTACATCTTGATCTTGTCCAACACGCCCCGGATGAAGGACTGCCCGCCAAAGCCCGGGTTTACGGACATCACGAGGATCTGATCCACGTAATCCAACACGTAATCCAACACGGCGGGATGCGTCGCCGGATTCAGCGCGACTCCGCATTTCACGCCCAAGGATTTGATGGAACGCAACACGCGATCCAAGTGTCGGCAAGCCTCGCAGTGTACCACGACATACTCCGTATTCGCCGTGACATACCGTTCGATGGCGTCCCCGGGTTCCTCCACCATGAGGTGGACGTCGAACGGCAACCCCGTCTTGCCCGCGAGACTGCCGATCACGGCCGGGCCGAACGAAATATTCGGCACGAACCGACCGTCCATCACATCCATGTGAATGAAATCCACGCCGCCGGCCTCCGCCGTCTTTAACGTTTCTCCCAGAGCGGAAAAATCCGCCGAAAGTATCGATAGCGATAATTGCGCCATGTCGTTACCTTGTGCTTCCTTTCTTCATCCTGTATTCCGACGTATTGCGTTCCGCCTCGGCGAGCATCCTGACATAGGACGCGTACCGGGACGCCGCGATCAGCCCGGCGTCCAATGCCGCCGTTACCGCGCACCCCGGCTCCCGCGTATGTCGGCAATCGTCAAACCTGCACCCCTCCCCGTAGAATCCGATCTCCGGGAAAAAAGCGTCCAATCGCTCGTCTCCCGTGTCCCGCCCCGACCATCCCTCAAAAGCGGAGTAGCCCGGCGTATCACAGATGGCCGCGCCGAAATCCGTGTCGAAGATCTCCACGTGGCGCGTGGTGTGCCGTCCCCTTCCCGTCCGTTCGCTCACCGTCCCCGTGATCAGGTCGTCCCGGAGCAAAAGCCGGTTGATGAGGCTCGATTTGCCTACGCCCGACACCCCCGCAAACGCGGCGCGGCGATCGCCGATGAGGGCTTTCAGCCCGTCGATCCCTTCGCCGGTTTTCGCGCTGACGGGTACGGTGGGATACAGCGAAGCGTAGATCGCCTCCGTCCCGTCCCCGACCGCCCCATCTCGCAGATCGGTCTTGTTGAAGCAGACGATTGATGCGACGCCGGCCGCCTCGGCGGTCACGAGGAAACGATCCAATATCTCAGGGTTCGGCGCCGGATCCTTCGTCGCCACAACGGCGATGAACACGTCGATGTTCGCGACGGGAGGACGGATGAACGCGTTGCGCCTCGGCAATATCTCGTCCACCACGCCTTCCTCCGCGTCCTGTATCCCGATCACAACCTCATCGCCCACCAAGGGCGTCACACCTTCTTTTTTGAAGATGCCCCTGGCCCTGCACATGTAGAGGGCGTCTGCGGTCTTGACGTAATAGAAACCCGCGATCCCCTTGATGATCGTGCCGCGCGTAAGCAAGCCGTCAACTCGCCTTGCCCGTGTTGAAATCGACGCTGTACGTCTTGTTCAGCGCCCCGTTGAAGTAGACCTCCACACGGCCGTTCCCCTTGCCCGTGACGGACACGGACTCCGAACCGGCGCTCTTGAAGCGATCGGCCGCATTGACAATATAGGTCTGGCTTCCGTCCCCATTTGTGAACAGTACGGACAGCTTGAACGGGGTCTCCGCCCCGCCGCCCGCGGGCGTCCCGTCGGGCGCCCCTGAAAAATCGATCGTGATCGACACCGTACTCGTCTTTTCCTCCGGACCCTTGCTGATGATGATCTTGACCCCCTGCCCCTCCGAGAGCTTCGTATTCGTCTTGTATTGTTGCCACATGACGGTGTCCTGCCGGTAATCGACGCTGAAATCGGAATCCACGCCGGAGAGGTTGAGTCCCGCGTTCGTAAGCGCATTGCGCGCCTCCTGTTCGGTCATTCCGATCAGGTTGGGCATCGAGACTTCCTTCGGCTTTGCACCTTGGCTGATCGTCAGGTTGATCGCGCTGCCGGAGGCGACCTTGTCGCCCGCCTTGGGACTCTGGTCGATCACCGTATCTATGGGCTTTTCACTGTCCGCGTAGCTCACATTGCCCCGCGTAAACCCGTATTGTTGAATGGTGTACTCCGCGCTCGCCAAGGACTTGCCCAAAACATCCGGCACGCTGTTGTCCGTCGGCGTCACCGTCTCCGGCCCCTTGCTCAGATTGACGCGGATCGTGCTGCCCTTCTTCACCTTCTCCTTGGCCTTGGGATCCTGATCCACCACGAGGCCGACCTCGTGTTCGTCGCTGAACACCTCCTCCGCAACCTCCAACTTAAGTTTCAAGTCCTCCGCTTTTTTCGTCGCCTTCTCCTCGTTCAAGCCGATCAAATCAGGCGCTTCGACGCCGCGATCCGTCGTGAGATAGGTGATGCCCTTGTAGAGGCCGTAGCTCACGGGCAGGGCAACGATCAGCGCTAAGACGATGGCCAATGCCTTGTATTTTCCGAATCTGCCGCCCTTCTTTCCGTTCCGTTTCGTCTTTGCCTCCTTGCGGCGGCGTTTCTTCCCGAGGGCGGCGTCCTCATCCTCGTCGTCCTCGTCATAATCATCGTCCGTTTCGTCCGCGCCGCGATCGTCCCCGTGTTGTTCGTCCGACTCGAGTCCCCCGTCGTCCGCGCCCGGCTCTCCCGCATAGACCTCGTCCGCGCCGCCCTCGTTCGGCCGCTTGAAGATGCCCGCGATCCCCTCGTCCTCGAACCAGCCCGTCACGAAGCTGACATTCTGCAGGGCGGCCAACATTTCCTCCGCGCTCCGGAACCGGTTGACCTGATATTTCTCCGTGGCCTTCACGACGATCTGATCCAATCCCGGCGGGACGCCCTCGACCACCTTTGAGGGCGGAATCAGGTTGTCGTTCATGTGCATCATGGCGACCGTCACGGGATGATCGGCGTCGAACGGGACCCGCCCCGTCAACATCTCGTACATGACGATGCCGAGGGAGTAGATGTCCGATTTTTCATCCACATACTGCCCGCGCCCCTGCTCCGGCGAGAAATAATGGACGGAACCCATGACCACGTTGTGCTCGCTCACGATGGTCCCGTCGCTGACCGCCCGGGCGATGCCGAAATCCGTGATCTTGGCCGATCCGTCCGGCGTGATCAGGATATTATGCGGTTTCACGTCCCGATGGATGATGTTGTTCTTATGGGCGACGACCAAGGCCGCCGCCACCTGTTCCGCGACGCTGATCGTGTACTTGTAGTCCAACGGCGCTTCCTCGGCGATGATCTCGCTCAGCGGCCTGCCGTCCACCAATTCCATGACGATATAGTAGATGTTCCCTTCCTTGCCGACATCGTAGATGTTGACGATGTTGGGATGAGATAGGCTGGCGGCCGCCCGCGATTCGCGCCGGAAACTCTCCACAAAATTCGTGTCCGTGACAAATTCCGGCCTGAGAATCTTGATGGCGACCATGCGGCTGAGCAACTTGTCGCGCGCCTTATAGACGACCGCCATGCCGCCCTCGCCAATCTTCTCGTATATCTCATATCTTCCGGCCAGTATTTTATGCCCCATGTCTATCCTCCCGTCGCGCGTCGCGCTATAAGCAGTTACGATTCAACAGCCACGCTATTTTCGCGTATTCCGGAACCCAATACCGATTTTGTCTTCCTCACGTACCTCAGAGTACGTTCCGGGGAGCCAAAACCGGCATTGGAACCCGGACTCCATCAAAACTATCGCGACCGTTGAATCGTTTTGATCGGACAGTGTTCCGTTTTATATCTCCAAGCAGACGACGGTGATGTTATCGTTGCCGCCCCGGTTGTTCGCCTCTCTGACGAGGTTTCGGCAAACCGCGTTCAGGTTTTGCTCCGCAAGCGCCGTATCCCGAATCTCCTCATCCGTAAGTTCCCCGTGCAGACCGTCCGTACACAACAGCACCCGATCCTTCCCACGGATGTCGTAGTGAAAGAAATCCGGTTCCGCCCCGTTGATCACGCCCAAGGCGCGTGTGATCATATTCTTCTGCGGATGCAGACGCGCCTCGCTTTTCGTGAGCATACCCTTGTCGATCAATTTGTTCACATAGGTATGATCCTCCGTGAGCTGCCCGATCTCCCCATCCCGCAGGATATACGCCCTGCTGTCGCCGATGTTGATGATGTAGAGAACATCGCCGTCCACATACGCCACCACGGCCGTGGTAGCCATCCCCTCCTTCTCGGGATCGCGAAGCGACACGTCGAGAATATCGTTGTTGATCTTCCGAAAACATCGAAGGAAATAGCTTTTGAACCAATTGTGGCGGTATTTTCCTTCCATATTTTCCAACTTGTCGATGGGATTGGTTTTCAGGAAATCCTCGATGCCGTTGATCGCTTTCCTGCTGGCGATCTCGCCGGAACTCCTGCCGCCTACGCCGTCAGCCACGGCAAACAGGCTGTATTTGGGAAGGACAAGCAACGCGTCCTCATTCCCATCGCGTCTGCGCCCCACATCGGTTTTGAACCCCACGTTTATCATCCGCCGCTCCGCCCGCGTCAATTGCCCTGTCGTCTCATCTTGCAGACGAAGAAGCCGTCGGTGTTGTCCGTACTCGGCAACAATTGCCTCGATTCGATCTTCTCAAAATCTCCGTGCCGCTTCAGAAAATCCCTTATGATCTGTTGGTTCTCCTTCCGCGAAACGGTGCAGGTGGAATAGACGAGGACGCCGCCCGGTTTCACATACCCGGAGGACGCCGCCAATATGTCCCGTTGCTTGATCGGCAGTTCCTCCAGATCCCGATCCCATTGTTTGTATTTGATCTCGGGCTTTTTTCGGACGGTGCCGAGTCCCGAACACGGGGCGTCCACGAGGACGCGATCCGCCGTCTCCGCGAGATCGGAATCCGCGCGGGTCGCGTCCCAACTCCACATATCCACGATGCTGACGCCCAAACGCCGCGCCTGTTCGCCGATCCGATACAGCTTCCGCTTGTACAGATCGATGGCGTTGATCTTGCCGCTGTTGTTCATCGCCTCCGCGATGGCCATGGTCTTGCCGCCGGGCGCGGCGCATACGTCCACGATCGTTTCGCCGGGCTGCGGG
>JAISGB010000135.1 GCA_031263335.1 Eubacteriales Family XIII. Incertae Sedis bacterium | reverse complement strand
CTATGTGTGGATCCCCGTGTTCTGCATCGCGCAGAATACCTTCCTCCTCTCCTACACGAACCTCTTTGCACTGATCGGCGAAAAGAATCTGGGCGATGCGGGATGGGAGACGCGCGTACTGCGGTTGTACGGACTGATCTATTGCGTTGCGGCGTTGGTCGCGATTATGATCTCTATCCCATATTGGCAAGCAACAGGACTGTTAAGGTAACTATGCAACGGTCACGCTATTTTTGTGTATTCCGGAACCCAATGCGAATTTGCCTTCCTCACGTACGTTCGTGTACGCTCCGGGAGTCAAATCCGCATTGGAACCCGGACTCCATCAAAACTATCGCGACCGTTGCATAGTCTTGATCTATAAACGTAACTATGCAACGGTCACTCTGTTTTCTCGGACGGGAATTGATTCGGACGCCCGTTGGTGGTATATTAGGGTTATACACTGATGCGGTAACGATCATAGGATAAAGGGAGGTACGAGATGGCCGGCGACAAGAATAAGGGCGGCAGGACGAAGGAAGAGATAGAGGCGGGCGAAGACGGGGAGCCGATGTACGTGACGTTGGAGTATGACGACGGCACGGTCGTCGAGTCCGAGGTGATGGGCATCTTCGACATGGGCGGCAAGGAATACATCGCGCTGATCCCCGACGACGGGAGCGACGACGTCTATCTCTACGGCTACAAGGATGTGGGCGAGGATGATTTCGAGCTCTTGGACATTGAGGACGACGCGGAGTTTGAGGCTGCCGTCAATGCGTTCGACGCCATCATGGCCGAGCAGGAATGAAATATTACGACATCATCATCGTGGGCGCCGGCGCGGCCGGCGTATTTGCGTCCTATGAACTGACGAAACGGGAGAACGGCGCCTCGGTCCTCATGATCGATCGGGGCAAGCCGCTTGCGGGTCGGCGTTGCCCCATCACCGAGGGTCGGACGGAGCGTTGCGTCAAGTGCGAACCGTGCCGGATCATGAACGGTTACGGCGGCGCGGGCAGTCTGTCCGACGGCAAGTACAATATTACGACCGAGTTCGGCGGCGACCTTCATCTCTATGTGGGGACGCGGAACGCCGTGCGGCTGATGGAATATGTGGACGAGGCGCTTATGGGCATGGGCGGCGGTGAAGCGAAGCTCTATTCCACGGCGAGTTCCGATCTGAAGACCGTCGCCCTGCAGAACGATCTGCACCTCTTGGACGCGAAGGTCCGGCATCTGGGGACCGATCGCAACGTGAAGATACTCGGCCGAATATACGAATACACGAAGGATCGGATCGACATGAAGTTTGAGACCGCCGTCGTCGATGTGGACAGGACGGACAAGGGGTTTCGCGTGGTCACGGACGACGGGGCGGTCTGCGAATGCGCGGATCTGCTTCTGGCGTCGGGCCGATCCGGTTCCAAATGGATGTCGATGATCACGGGCAAGTTCGGCGTCGCCCGAAAGAGCAACCGCGTGGACATCGGCGTGCGCGTCGAACTGCCCGCCGAGATATTCAAGCACATCACCGATCAGGTCTACGAGAGCAAGATCGTATACAAGACGGACAAATACAACGATCCGGTCCGGACATTCTGCATGAATCCGTATGGGGAGGTCGTAACCGAGAACACGAACGGCATCATCACCGTCAACGGACACAGCTACGCCGATCCGTCGTTGCATACCGCGAACACAAACTTCGCCCTGCTTGTGAGCAATAAGTTCACGGAACCCTTCAAGGACAGCAACGAATACGGCGAATCCATCGCGAAGCTGTCCAACCTTTTGGGCGGCGGCGTACTCATGCAACGCTTCGGCGACTTGGTCAAGGGCAGGAGAAGCAGTGAAAAACGCATGGAGAAGTGTTTCACCGTCCCGACGCTCAAGGCGACGCCCGGGGATCTGAGCTTGGTCATCCCCAAGCGGCAGTTGGACAACATCATCGAGATGATCTACGCCTTGGATAAGATCGCTCCGGGGACCGCCAACGAGGATACCCTCCTCTACGGCGTGGAGGTGAAGTTCTACAATTCCGAGGTGGAAGTGGACGGAAACTTGGAGACGAAGATACCCGGGATGTACGCCTTGGGCGACGCGTCAGGCGTGACCCACAGCCTCTCACAGGCGTCCGCGAGCGGCGTGTATGTGGCCGAGCGGTTGGCGGAAAAATATAAGAAGCGCCTGACCTGATCGCGGTTTCTTGAGCGGTCGGGCCGATGGCGCTTCGCGCGGGAAAAGGAGGAGAAATGATATGTTGACGACCGATAAAGACAGGATGAATGAAAAGATCCAAGCGTTCAGCAAGTTCGGCGCGCTCGAGGGGGGCGGCATTACGCGGCTGTCCCTGTCGGAGGCGGCGTTGTCGGCGCGGGCTGAATTCAAGCGGCGAACGGAGGCGTTGGGGATGTCCTTGGAATCCGACGACATCGGCAACCTCTACGCGACCTATCCGGGTACGGAGGATCTGCCGCGCATCGTCATGGGTTCGCACATGGATTCCGTGCGGAGCGGCGGCAATTACGACGGGATATACGGCGTGCTTGCGGGCCTCGAGGTCGCCGAAACGATCATCAAGGAAGGGATCAAGTTGCGTCATCCCATCACCGTCATGGTGTGGACGAACGAAGAGGGCGCGCGCTTCGAGCCGGCCATGATGTCCTCCGGCATCGTCATGAAGAAATGGACCAAGGAATCCATGTTGGCGGTCACGGAGACGGGCGGCGCCGTCACCTTCGGCGAGGCGCTTGAGGCTAGCGGGTGGGTCGGCGACGAGTCCAACCGGCTCAACGACAAGGATTATTGCGCGTATTTCGAACCCCATATCGAGCAGGGTCCCGTCCTGGAAGAGGGCGGTTTGGAGATCGGCGTCGTGGAAGGCGTCGTGGGTATGGTCAATTACGATATCATTCTCGAGGGCGTCTCGAGCCACGCGGGAACGACGCCGCAGCATTACAGGAAGGACGCGTTGCGGGCGGCCGCCAAGATCATCCTCGATCTCTGGGACAAGTTGGGCGCCTTGGACAAGGAATTGGTGTTCACGACCGGGGAGATCGTCTGCAAGCCGAACATCCATACGGTAGTCCCCAATTATGTAAAATTCTCCTTAGACAGTAGGCACAAGGATCCGCAGGTGATCAAGCAGGTCGTGGAGGTCATCGAACAGTTGCCTTCGGAGGTCTGCGGTTGCCGGCTCAGCTATGAGGAGCATTGGGGACGAAAGACCGTCAAGTTCGACGCGGGCTTGCTCGACTGCGTGGAAAAGGCGGTAAACGGTTTGGGCTATACCTCAAGGCGCATGTATTCCGGGGCGGGGCACGACGCGCAGTACGTGTCGGAACTGTTGCCCGCCGTCATGATCTTCATCCCGAGCAAGGATGGGCTGAGCCATACCGTCGTCGAATATTCGTCGCCCGAGGAGACGTGGCGCGGGGCGAACGTCCTGCTCAACGCGCTCGTTGAGGCGGACGCGAGACTTTAATCATCGTTGGATTTGTCAATCATCTTCTCGAGACAAGGGGCAGCTCATACAGCGGGGGCCGCCCCTTCCTCGTACCAATTCGGAGCCGCCGATCTCCAAGACGTAGACGCCGTGTCTGCGCAGGGCCTCGTTGGAACGCTCGTTCCTGCAATAGGTGACTACGACGCTCGGCGCGATGGCGAGGATGTTTGTGCTGTCATTCCATTGTTCCCGCGCCGCCGTGACGGCGTCTCCGCCGCCGCTCGGGATCAGATCGACGGCGGACAGGCGCAGGCTCCTTTTCAGCGCGGACGACAGATCCGCCTCCGAGGATACGTGGACGCCGCCGCCTTTCCCGCGCGTCAGTTTGTATACTTCCACCTGATCGGAGATGCCGGGATAGATCGCGAATTTGTCGTAATCGATCATCGTGAATACCGTATCGAGGTGCATAAAGGCGCGCGTGGCCGGGATGCGTATGGCGAGGATCTCCTTCAGCTCTTCCCGCCCCTTGAACAGGTTGCGCGCGATGCGTTCGATGGCGCCGGGCGAGGTCCTTTGGCTGCAGCCGATGGCGATCGTCCGCTTGGACAACATCAACATGTCCCCGCCCTCGATGCTGTTCGGCATGTTTTCATTGTACCACAGGGTCTTTTCCGTCGATTCGAAGACGGGATGGTAGTTGTAGATATAGTGTACGATCTTCGGCTCCCTGCTTCTTGCCCTCGTGTACATGCGGCTGACGCTGAGTCCGTCCCCGACGACGGCGGCCGGGTCCCGCATGAAGTAGATGTTCGGGATCGGGTCGATGTACAGGGGGTAGTCCTTGCGTATATAATCCCATAGGTTCTTCTCGACGAAGGGTAGCCGGATGTCCTTTTTCAGCAGTCCGGCGATGGCGATCTCCGTCACCTCCCGCGGCGGGCGGCTTCGGATATCGTCGAAAAGCACCTCGCGCAGTTCCTCGTTCTCGATGAGGGCGTCCGCGAGCAGTTCCGAAACGAAGCGATCCTTGACCGCGTCGTCCTCCAATATTTCCGAGAGCATTTGATCCACATACAATACCTCCGCGCCGCGTTGGCGCAACAGATCGGCGAACTTGTCGTGCTCCTCCCGCATCTGTTTCAGCCACGGGATATCGTCAAACAACAGCGTCTTCAACAGATCGGGCGTGAGCTTCTCCAATTCCCGCCCGGGCCGGTGCAGGAGGACGGCTTGAAGTTTCCCTATTTCGGAGTTGACATTCAGTTTGATCTTCCGCCCCGTGTGCTTCCCTATGTCCGTGAAATCCTCTTGCAACGGCGTGCTTCTTAACGGTTCCATATCCGTATCTGTCCTTTCTGTGGAGCGATCCGTCCCCGATTCCGCGCGGGGTCGGGGTTTGCCGCTTCGCGCGGTGTCTACAGCGTGGCGATCATGACCGCTTTGATCGTGTGCATACGGTTCTCCGCCTCATCGAAGACGACGGAACGTCTGCTTCGGAATACCTCGTCCGTGACCTCGCGGATGTCGATCCCCCGTTCCTTCCATTCGCTTGCCATGTCCGTCTCGAAATCATGGAAGGCGGGCAGGCAGTGCATGAAGAGCGCCTCCGGGTTCCCCGTCTTGTCCATGAGCGCCCGGGTCACGCGGTAGGGCGTGAGCTGTTCCGCGCGTTCGGGGATGAGATCCTCCTCGCCCATGGACGCCCAGACGTCCGTATAGACGACATCGGCGCCCCACAGGGCTTCCGCCTTGCTCGAAAAGACGATCTTCGCGCCCGTATCGCTCGCTATGGCGAGGGCCCGATTGAACGAATCGGCGTCGGGCGCCAAGGCGTCGGGTCCGTAGGCCACGAACTCCATGCCCATCTTCGCGCAACCGTACATCCACGCGTAGGACATATTGTTCCGCGTATCGCCGCAAAAGACGACCTTCACCCTTCGCAACGGTTTGTCCGCGTGTTCCTCTATGGTCATCAGGTCGGCGAGGATCTGCGTGGGATGGTCCGTATCGGTCAAGCCGTTCCAGACGGGGACGCCGCTGTGCCGCGCCAGTTCCTCCGCGACGGCCTGATCGCGCCCCCTGTATTCGATGCCGTCGTAGAAGCGTCCGAATACCTTCGCGCTGTCCTCCAAGGATTCCTTCTTGCCGAATTGGGAACTGCCCTTGTCCAAGAAGGTGACGCTTGCGCCTTCCTGCGTCGCGCCCGTCTCAAAGGCGCAGCGGGTCCGCGTCGACGCCTTCTCGAAGATCAACAGGATGTTCTTGCCCTTCAGGCGTTCGCAGGGGACGCCCGCCCGTCTTTGGGCTTTCAGGTCCTTCGCCAGATCAAGCAGATAGCGGATCTCTTCCGGCGAAAAATCCGTCAACGTCAAAAAACTTCTGCCCTTTAAATTCACAGCCATGTCCACACCTCGTTCCTTTCATCCGTCGCGCGCGTGCGCGACAACGGCGCCGTCGGCGACGCTATCGCATCAAGGCGCGCAGGGTCTCCGTCAGGATGCCCGCGCCCGTCTCGATCTGCTCCTTGCTGGGAAGGGAATAGTTCAGGCGAATATAATCCTCCCCCGTCGTGCCGTTCGGGAAGAACAGGGCGCCGGGCGTGACGCGTACGCCCCGCCGCGCGAGCGCGCCCCGGAATTTCCTGTGATCCAAGCCCTCCGGCAATCGGCACCACAGATAGACGCCGCCCCGAGGCACGTCAAACCGCAACCCCAACCTCCGCGCTTCCGCCAAGCAATCGCAGAACAGATCCCGTTTCGCCTTGCAACAGCGGCGAATATCCCCCGCATGTTTCATATACAGTCCTTTTTTGATACATTGGTCGATAACGCTCTGGTTGATGCTGTCCGGGTTCGTGGCGTGGATGGATTGCAGTCGGCCCAATTTCCTTACGACCTGCCGATTGCCCAAGACAAAGGCCATCTTCAGCCCCGGGGCGAAGGTGAGCGCGAAGGATCGGATATAGATCACGTTGCCGTTCTCGTCCATGGATTTGATGCACGGCGCCCGATCCTCCGTGAAGAACAGTTCGGAGGAACTGTCCTCCTCGATGATGGGGATCACGTATCGGTAGGAGAGTTCGAGGAGGCGCCGGCGCTTTTCGACGCTCATGCTGACGCCCGTGGGATCGTGGAAGGCGGAACTCACGCAGATGAACTTCGGACGCCGGCGCTTGAGCAGGGTTTCCAGCATGTTGAGATCCATGCCGTCCCGTTCCGAGGGAACGGACAGTACAGAAGCGCCGCGCAACAGGAAGGTCCTGTAGATATCCGGTGAGGTGGGTTCCTCCACGATGATCGTATCCCCGCGTTCGGTAAAGAGTTCCGCGAGGCAACTCAGGGCTTGGTTCGTCTCACTGACGATCTGTATCTCGCTCGGGGCCGCGTCGACGCCCTTCATGCGGAGCATGGCGCAGAGACCCGCCCTCAGCGCGTAGAGTCCTTGATAATGGGATCGGGCGAAGATGCCTTCGTCCCCGGATGTCAGCAAGTCGAGGAAGATTCGCCTGATGTCCTCTTCGAAACGGGCCTCGGGAGGCGCGACGCCGGCCGCAAAGGGAATATCGCGCGCGGTACAGGAATCGGAAACCGGATCGTCGAAGGCGGCGTTGCGATCCGCCAATCCGTCTCGCATCAAGGCGAACCACGGGACGCCGGGATAGCGCCCCGCGTGTGTACCGCCCGACGTCGCCCCGCTTCGCGCGAATGCGGGCAAAAAATCGGAGGTTTCGTTCCCTTCGCGGAAGCTGACGCGATGCCCCCGGCCGCGTACGGGTTCCAGATAGCCCTCGCAACCCAACTCCTGATAGACGCGGGTCACGGTATTTCGGTGGACGCCCATCATCCCCGCCATCTCCCGTTCGGATGGCAGGAACAGCCCTTCCTTCAATTCCCCGCTCAATATCGCCGCCTTGATCTGGTTTGCGGCCTGTCTGAATACGGGCGTTTGATTGCCCTTGGTAATCTCAATATTCATGGTCGTCATCTATATCGTAAGGCGGCCGTTGCCGCCGGTACCTATATCCTCATGCCCGCGCGCCCGCAGGCGGGTCGCGGTTCCGTTATTTATATCAATCAACGCCGGCCGAAACAGGCGGTAATTTTTCTACATTATATCATATAAACGACCGGTGCGAACAAGATGATTTATGTCGCGTCCGAAGGATCCTCTTTCGGCATTTCAAAATCGCATTCGGACAGCGGGACGACCTTCGTCTTGTGGACAAACTTGAATCCGAGGTAGATGGCCATAAACGCCGGGAAGAATCCGTAATAGATGAACAGATCCGGCCAGTTGAAATCCGGAAAGACGAAGTAATTCGCGCCGAATATGACCAAGAGGCTCAACGCCATCGCGAGGATCGGTCCCACGGGGTAGAATTTTGACCGGTATTTCAGCTCGTTCAATGTCCGTCCCTGCGCCGTCCACGCGCGTCTGAATCGATAGTGCGCCATGGCGATGCCGAGCCAGATGATGAAGCCGGTCTGTCCCGACGCGTTATAGAATATCTCGTAGATCCGATCGACGCCGATGAAGGTCGTCAGGCAGGCCAACGCGCCGACCGCGCCCGTCGCCCAGACGGCCAAGTAGGGGACGCCGCGTCGATTCACCTTTTCGAAGAATTTCGGCGCCTGTCTGTTCAGCGACATCGCGTAGATCATCCGCGAGGCCATATAGAGGGATGAATTCCCGCAGGACAGCACTGCCGTGAGGATGATGGCGTTCACAATGGTCGCGGCGGACTTGAAACCCGCGTTCATAAAAACGATGGTGAAGGGCGACATGGATACGTCCTCCACGCTGCCGCCCAGAAGATTCGGATCCGTAAACGGCACCAAGGTCCCGATGACGAAGATCGCGCCGATGTAGAAGATCAGGATGCGCCAAAAGACCGAACGGATCGCCTTGGGGATCGACTTGCCCGGGTTCCTCGCTTCGGCCGCCGCCAGACCGACGCCCTCCGTCCCTTGGAACGAAAAGCCCGCGACGAGAAAGACGCCGAGGATGGCGCCGAAACCGCCCACGAAGGGCGCGCGCGCGCCTCCGCTTTCAATCACCCAATTCCCGAAGCCTACCTTATGATCGCCCGCGACGCCGAGGATCAGCAGGACGCCGACAAACAGGAATACCAACACGGCGATCACCTTGATGCCCGCGAACCAAAACTCCGCTTCGGAGAAAGCCTTGGCCGACAGGAGATTCAATACCATCAGAAAAACGAAAAATATAGCCGCCCACAGGGAACCCGGCAGACCGGGAAACCAATATTGCATGATGATGGCCGCCGCCACGAACTCCGCGGCCAATGTGATCGCCCAAGAAAACCAATAGTTCCATCCGAAGGCCGCGCCCAACGCCGGATCGATGAATCTGGACGCAAATGCTTGAAATCCGCCCGGGATGTGCAACTGCGTCGCCATCTCCCCGAGGGAGGTCATCATAAAATAGACCACCATACCCATACGTCCATAGGCCCAAAGAGCGCCGCCGGGTCCGGCGTCGTGTATCGCGCTCCCGCTGGCCAAAAATAGTCCGGTGCCGATCGCGCCGCCGATGGCGATCATGCTCAATTGCCGTTGCCCGATGCCTCGATGCAAGCGGCTTGTCCCTTCTTTATTCATAGCTCATTCCTCCTAAAATCCAAAGCAATATCCCTGCCGCTGTCCCGAAGGGATCTGCGGGAATCATCATACAGGTATCATATGCTTTACAGGAGTCAATAACATAGTGCCGGTCAAGGTTTTTTTTCCTGTGCCGGCGCCCGGAACCGCATGTTTGCGGAGGGAAGAGATGGGAGGAAGCAAAAAAGAAAGGCCGACTCCCGCCTGTCCGTCGCGGGAACGTATTCCCTGCGGAACCGGTTCGGAGGTCGGCCTCTTTGTGATTTGGTTCTATTGTTTCGGTCGCGTCATTCCTTCATGGAATCGACGAGGCCGGACGCCAAGCCGTCCAACTCCTGCAGGTCGTCCTCGGTCATGGAGGAATTGATGGTGAGTTCGTCGCTGAGGACGGTTATTTCCTTCAATTCTTTATCCAAGAATTCGCGGATGAGATCGCCGGCCTTGGGCGCCCAAGTGCCGTTCTGTACCACGGCGAAGGTGCGCTTTTGCAGATTCAGGGCCTTCATGTCCATGAGATAGTTGTGGATGGGCGGATAGATGCCCAAGTTGTAGGTCACGGACATGAGTGCGACGTGGCTGTACTTGAAGGTCTCGGAGATCAGCCAAGACACATGGGTGTTGGACACGTCGCGGACCTTGACGTCGCGAACGCCTTTCTCGCGCAACTTCGTCGCGAGGCACATGGCGGCGCTCTCCGTGTTTCCGTACATGGACGCGTAGATGATCAACACGCCGTTCACCTCCGGCTCGTAGCGGCTCCACTTGTCGTATTTCTCGAGGATATAGCCGAAATCCTTTCTCCGGACCGGCCCGTGGAGGGGGCAGATGAACTTGATGTCGGGCAGGAGCGGCGTCGCCTTCTTGAGCAAGGCTTGGATGTGGGGGCCGTATTTGCCCACGATGTTCGTGAGATACCTTCTCGCCTCGTCGATCCAGTCGCGGTCAAAATCCACTTCGTCCGCGAAGAGGACGCCGTCCAACGCGATGAAGGAGCCGAAGCCGTCCGCCGAAAAGAGGACGCCGTTCGTCACGTCAAAGCTCACCATGGCCTCCGGCCAGTGGACCATCGGCGCGTATACGAAGGCGATCGTGTGCTTGCCGAAGGTGCGCGTGTCGCCCTCGACAATCTCCTCATAGCGCCCGTCGATGTTGAAGCCGAATTGGCGCATCTGCATGAATGCCTTCTCGTTGCTGATCAGCGTGCATTCCGGATAGCGCAACAGCACCTCGTCGATGGACGCGGCGTGATCCGGCTCCAGATGGTTGATGATCAAGTAGTTCAACGGACGCCCGTCCAATACATGGGCGATGTTGTCCAAGAATTGGCGGCATACGGCCCAATCCACCGTATCAAAGAGTACGGTCTGCTCGTCCATCAGCAGATACGCGTTGTAGGACACGCCGACGCCGTCCAACGGATGGATATTTTCAAAGAGCCGGAGCCTGTGTTCATTGGCGCCCACCCAATACAGATCGTCGGTCACTTTTCTTACACAATACATTGCTTTACCTTCCTTTCCCGCTCGTGTGAATTCCGCGTCTTCGACTTGAGTGCCTGTCTCCGGCGCGCGTCCCGAGGAAAATATCCCCGGTGGTTTTCGTTTGTCCTTCTTCTTCATCATCTCCGGGTTCCTTCTCGATCATACCTCGATGAATTGGTCTTTTTCTTCGCCGCATTCCGGGCAGATCCAACCGTCGGGCAGATTGTCGAACAGGGTTCCCGCCAAGACGCCGTTCTCGACGTCGCCGATGTCCGGGATGTATTCATACCCGCAACCGTTGCATATGTGTTGCTTCCAAACGGGCGGCAGCTTCTTCGGCGCAGAGCGCTTGATCTTCTTCATGGGCGGCGCTGCCTTCTTGGGTTCGCCGTTGTCCAAGGCGGCCGTGAGCAGGGGCAGGATCTCCGATACGTCCCCCACGATCCCGTAGTCGCAATTTTTGAAGATCGGCGCGTTCGCGTTGTTGTTGACGGCGACGATGGTCGACGCGTTCTTGATGCCCTTGAGGTGTTGGCCGGCGCCGGAGACGCCGCAGGCGATGTAGAGATTGCCGTTGAACTTCTGTCCGGACATGCCCACATAGCGGTTGATCGGGAGGTACTTCAGCGTTTCGGCCACGGGGCGGGACGATCCTATGGCGGCGCCCGCTTGGATCGCCAATGCCTCGACGAGCTTCATGTTTTCCCGCTCGCCGATGCCCTTGCCCGCGCTGACGACGCGCTCGGCCTGCGTGATGGGCGTATTGATGTCGATGCCCACCGTGAAATCGTAGCCATCCTTGACCAAGGCCGCGACCAAGGCCGCGACGCGCTCCTCGGCCGTCCCGTTCTTCAGGATCATCTTCTTGCGATCGCCCGTGATGGCGCCGCCCTTCTTCTTGGCCGCGGTCTCCTCCTTGGGCGCTTTGCCGATGATGTGGGACGCGATGACGATACGCTGTATCTCGTTCGTCCCCTCATAGATGGTGCATATCTTCGCGTCGCGGTACGCGCGTTCCACCTCCATGCCTTTCAGGTATCCGTTCCCGCCGAATATCTGGAGCGCGTCGTTCACGATCTCGAGTCCCATGTCCGACACGTATTGCTTCGCCATCGCGGATTCCATGCCGTAGGGCGCGTGCGCGTCCTTGAGTTCCGCGGCGCTGTAGATCAGCAGACGGCCCGCGCGGAGCTTCGTCGCCATATCCGCCAACTTGAACGAGATGGCCTGTTGGTAGCAGATGGGCTTTCCGAACTGAACGCGCTCCTTGGAATATTCCAACGCGCTCTCATAGGAGCCCTGTGCGATGCCCAA
>JAISGB010000065.1 GCA_031263335.1 Eubacteriales Family XIII. Incertae Sedis bacterium | reverse complement strand
GTCTTTGTCTCTGACGAGAATTTCCTTCTTCCCATTTCTTCGTTCCTCCATTAGATTAAGTCTAACAGATTCACGATGCATTACGATTTTTTTGTATCGCTTCTGGGGTACATTATATTTTGATAAACGCCTGTTTTATCCATTTGTTTTCACCTTCTTACTTATAACGGGGATGACATTCATTGCTTTTACTTTATTCTAAATATGTACATTTGTCAATAAATAAATTTTACCCGTTAATTCTTTTATGTATTTGTCCACAATTTGTTGTATACCGCTCATGGAAACCGACTTGCTTGTGTTAAGTTATGACTTTTTGTCATTCACATCTTGTACACAAATCGGTTTCCTTTTGCATCACGAACTGCCCCTCCGCTCTGAGTGCCTTCTGTTATTTTTCCCAGATCTATGTTACACCGTCGCGATCCTCTGTGACGACCGAAAAGAATCGCATCAGATCGCGCACCGTCAACAGCAAGTCGGTCTTGGACTTGCTTTTCGCCGGATCGAAGCCGGCCGCCGCACGATTGATGCTGAAGATCGCCGTAACGCCTGTTTCGTAAATGGCGTCGATCCCGGCTCCGATATCGCCGACTATCGCAACGACCGGAACGCCGGCCTTCTTTGCCCGGGCGGCCACGCCCGCGATCGCCTTTCCCCGCAGGCTTTGATCGTCGATCCTGCCTTCTCCCGTAATGATCAGGCTTGCGTCGCCGATCAATGAATCAAAACCGACGGTATCCAACACCGTATCTATACCCATCCGCAGCGTACTGCCGGCGAACGCGATCATGCCGGCGCCCATCGCCCCCGCCGCGCCGCCGCCGCGGACATTTGACACATCGATCCCCATGTCATTTTTGATCGTTTCGGCGAGATGCCGAAGACCGGCATCCAAGGATTCTGTCATCGCCGGATCGGCGCCCTTTTGCGGGCCGAAGACATGCGCGGCGCCGTCCTTCCCGTACATGGGATTGTTCACGTCGCACATGGTTATGATCTCGATCCCCTCCAAAGCCTTTTCCTTGTCGGCAATGTCGATGCGCGCGATATCGGCAAGCGTGCCGCCGAGCGGAACGAATCCGTTTCCGTTTGCATCGAAAAAGCGGATTCCGAGCGCGGCGGCCATACCGCAACCGCCGTCGTTGGTCGCGCTGCCGCCCAAACCGACGATGATTTTGCGGGCGCCTCCGCGCGCGGCGTCGAGCATGAGTTGGCCGACCCCGTAAGTCGTGGCCCGAGAAGGATCGTTGTTGTCTCCGCCCAAAGGAAGCCCCGCGCTCGCGGACATCTCAACGACGGCGGTTCTCCCGTCCGACAGCATCCCGTAATAGGAATCGATCGTGTCGAAATACGGCCCTGCGGTCTTCAGCGGGACGCGTTTTCCGCCAAGCGCCGCGATAAAGCTATCGACCGTTCCTTCCCCGCCGTCGGCCATGGGGATCGATACGATGTCCGCGTGGGGGAAGCTGTCTCTGATCGCGACGGACATGATCTCACAGATCTCGGTTGATCGCATGGTTCCTTTGAAGGAATCCGGAACCAAGACGAATTTCATTTGTTTCATCTGCGCTTCCCTCCTGTGTATCCGGCTTTGCCGTCCGAAAGGCGGCCTTCCGTCACCGCGTTACGATCACGCCCATGCCTTCCGGGATGACGACGATCTTCGCCTCCCTGTCCCCCATAAGCTCCTCCGCGACGGACAAGGCTTCCTCGATGGTTTCCGCTGAGCGCATCCCCATCTTTTCCACGGTTTCTTTCTGTAACGGAGTGACCATGATCACGGTTTGTCTCGTCAGAATGCGCGCCAATATCTGGGATTGCCATTGATCCGTCGCGGTTTCATTTCTGTTGCGGCGCAAGAATTGCCGCGTCAACGTTTCGGGGTCGTCTCCATGGGCGAAATCGTTGAAAAACCGCTCTCCGCCGTGTCCGTCCCTGCATTCTCCGACCGCGATGATTACGCCGTTTGCGTCACAGCATTGTTCCGCAACGCTCATGCACTTCACCATCTGGTAGATGTTTCGGTCCAACGGATACCCTCCGTTGGAGGTGACGACGATCGGCGCGCGGACGGCCTTTGTCGATGTTCGGTTGAGAAGCCTCCGGCATCCCTCCTCATGCGCCAAGATCGCGTCGCCCGCCACGGCGTCGACGATGCATCGCCGGTCGTCCAAGAGTACGTTCAGGATGAAGGCCAAGCCGGCTTTTTCCGCGGCAAACGCCATGTCCGTATGGATGGGATTGCCGTCCATCACCCCGGCGGCGGCGTTCTTATGTGCGATGAATTCGGCGCAGTGGTTGGCTGTTACGCATTTATAGCCGGCGACACCCGGCAAGACGCTCTTCCTTCCGCCGGAGAAGCCCGCGAAAAAATGGGGTTCGATAAAGCCCTCCGCGATCAGGATATCGGCGTCAAGCGTGTGCGTTGACAGGACAAGATCTGCGCCGGAAGGCAGGACGCCGAGGTTTCGCAAATTACGTTCGTCATGGCAGTCGTGGACGATGATGGTTTCCCGGTTTACAAGGTCCGCCCCATATTTTTCAATGAGTTCTTCCCGGGTGCTCGCGCGGTGCAGGCCGGTCGCGACCAAAATCGTGATGTCCGCGTCGGGTTGGCCCTTTCTGATTTCCTCGAGCAGGATTGGCATCGTGATCCGGCTTGGCATGGGACGCGTGTGATCGCAGGAGATGACCGTGATACGCTTCTTGCCCTTGACCGATTCACGCAATGGCTTGGCAGCGATCGGCGCGGACAGAGCCTGTCGTACCGTTTCCGCTTCGGTTTGCGACATATTTGCCGCGTGTTCGCCTTCCGCGCGGCGCCTTTTCGGCGTCAGAACCGCCGACACCCTGTTGTCGTCCGCGCGGAAGGTCATGGTTTCTTTGCCATAAGGGATCTTGATTTCCATATGCTTGCACCGGTTATCCATAATGCCGCGCAACGACGATCTCGGCGGCGTTCCGTCTGTCGGCGATATTCTCGATTCTATGGTATACGCAATGTCGCCGGCTTGTCAATCGATGAGGCCGTCGATCAAATATGAGTAGATTGCCTGATAGTATTCACGATATGAAGTTCTAAAATGGCGCTAACAAGCATAATATTGAAGCAACGGCCAAATATCGAGGATCCATATATTTCCGGGTCCGCCTTAACCGAGGGAGGAGAACACAGATGAATCCCGTTCGAAAGCCCAACGTCAAGACCGGCGACAATGCGCGGCGCAGTCGGGTCCGTCTTGAAGTGAGACATGTCCCTTGGTTGCTCGCCGTTCCCGCCATCGCGCTCGCGATCCTGTTGCGCTTCTTGCCCAGTTTGTTCGGTGTGGGTTACGCCTTTACCGATTGGACGGGGCTGACGCTGTCGGCGAACCCCGTGGGGTTTGCGAACTTTATCAGCATCTTTACGGAACAGGATATGCGGGGCAGCGTATGGCATACGCTCCTGCTCTGTTTTCTCATGGTGATATGTTCAAACTTGATCGGTCTTTTTCTGGCGCTTGTGCTTCGGCGGAGTTTTAAATTCCGCAACGTGTATCGCGCCCTGTTTTTCCTTCCCTTTGCGATGAGCCATTTGGCAACGGGGTATATCTGGCAGTATATCCTGACCTATGAGGGACCGTTCAATCAATTCTTGGGCTTCATCGGACTCGAGAAACTGCAACGGATTTGGCTTGCCGATCCGAAACTCTCGATCTATATGATCGCCGTGGTGATGGTGTGGCAATACGTTGGACTCACATTGGTCATCTATCTGTCCGGATTGGAGGGGATCGCGGAGGAACTCAATGACGCCGCCGCTGTGGACGGCGCTTCAAAATGGATGAAATTTCGGCGCGTCACCTTGCCCTTGCTCACCCCTGCCGTGGTGGTGGCGACATTGCTTACCATCGTATGGGGCTTGGCTTCCTTTGACCAGATCATCGCGCTTACGGGGGGCGGCCCCGCCGGAGCGACGGAGACAATCGCGACCATGGTCTATAAGTACAGCTTTAATTTCGGCATGTTCGGCCGCGGATCCGCGCTTGCCGTCATTCTTACGCTGTTGA
>JAISGB010000003.1 GCA_031263335.1 Eubacteriales Family XIII. Incertae Sedis bacterium | reverse complement strand
AATCGGGAAGCGAAGCGGGATCGCAATCATGGTGATCGGTGACGACAAAGGACAGGCCGATCTCCTTCGCGTAGGCCACCTCATCCTTCGACACGCTGCCGCAATCGACGGTGACGACCAAGGACGCGCCCGCCTCGCGGATCGACAGGAGGGCGGCGCGGTTCGGTCCGTACCCTTCATCAAACCTCGAGGGGATATGGTAGAACACGTCGGGACGTACATCGGGCAACGCCTTGAAATATCGGCAGAGAAGCGCCGTGGACAGAACGCCGTCCACATCGTAATCCCCGTAGACGCAGATGCGCCCACCGCTCTTCAGGAAGGAAACGATCAGCTCCGTCCCCCGTTCCATATCGGGAAGCAGGAACGGGTCGTAGGTACGTTTCGGTTTTTCGGAAAAGAACTCCTCGACGTCTTCCGGCGCCACAATGCCGCGCCCGGCCAAAACGCGTCGGACGATCTCATCGGCTTTCGTCATGGCGCCGCGCCTTCTATAACCATTTTAGCGGATCCTGCGGCGTACCGTACACCCGCACCTCGAAATGGCAGTGCGGCCCCGTGGAATCCCCCGTGCTTCCGGCATAGGCGATGGTCTGGCCGCGCGTCACCTGCTGACCGCCGCTCACCGCCACACTCGAATTGTGCGCGTAGACGGTGACGATGCCGCTGCCATGATCCACCATGACCATATACCCGTAACCGCCGTTATTCCATCCGGCGGAGATGACCTGCCCGTCGGCGGCCGCGTGGATCGGCGTACCCGTGGACGCGGGAATGTCGATGCCGGCGTGGAGTTGCCTCCTGCCCGTCGTGGGCGACACTCGATAGCCGAACCCGGAGGAGATGCGCCCGGTGACAGGCCAACTCAACACGCCGCCCCCGTAGGTTGTTTGGCTTTCCCTGTTGCGCAATTCCTGTTCGATCTTGCGGGATTCGGCCTCTATGTTGTCCATCTCGGCCTTGGCCGCAACGGTGGTGGCGTGGGCTTCTTCCTGCGCGGACGCCAAGGACTTCTTATCCTCGGCGAGGGAGGCGCGTTTGGCCTCCTGCGCATTCTTGTGCGCGTCCAACATCGATTGGATCTTCACGAGTTCCGCCTTCTTGCTCTCCACCTCATTTAATTTCCTGTTGAGTTCCTCCAGAACCTCCACATCATATTTATGAATGCGCTTGACCATATCGAGGTTATTGAGAAAGTCGAGGATGTTTTCGGAATTCAGCAATACCTCGATGAGGCTCATGTCTCGACTCATGTACATAAGCCGCAACCGGGCGTTGAGATCGTTGTCCTGCGACGCCACCTCGCCCTCCATCCGCACGACATCGGCGGTGATCCGGTCCACCAAGATATTGTTCTCCGCGATCTCCTTCTCCAATCCGATCAGTTCGGCCTCCGTGCTCTTGATGGACGCCTCCAACCCCCGAATCTTGGCCTGGATGCCCTGCTCCGATTTCTTGGCCTGTTCGTAGGTCGCCTTGGCCTGATTGCTCTCGGCCTTCGCCCGGTCGAGTTCCTCCTGAAGATCGTCCACGCTCTTCTCCGCGTGGACAGACGGCGGCGCCGCGTACACAAGCATGACGCACAAGATCGCCGACATCGCAAAACAAAGCAGTTTTTTAAACATATGCAATTCCCCTCTCCGCATTGTCCGTTTCCTTCCGTTTTCGACCGCGACCCGGCGCGTCCAAGGACGCCGCCGATCCAAAGCCTCGGTCGGCGCCCCGAACGGGGGCCGGCCGTCTATGTGTCCAAGAACCGCCGCATGGATATGATGCTCCCGCAGGCGCCGATACTCACGCCGAGCGCGAGGAATATCACGGCGAGGTTCGTCAACAGATGTCCCTCGGACACGAAGCCGACGGACACGATCAGCAGGACGTCCACGCCGAATGACTGCACAATATAATGATAGACGCCCGCGATCAGGCCGCCCGATATGACGGCGGCAATCAGGCCGATGATGATGCCCTCCAATAAAAACGGACCCCGTATGAACCAGTTGGTGGCGCCGATATATTTCATGATCGTGATCTCCCGTTCGCGCGCCAATACCGTCAACTTCACGGTGTTGGAGACGACGACAACGGATATGATGAGCAGAACGCCGATGAGGATCAGCGCGCCCATGCGGATGAATCCCGTGATCCGTATCAGCTTGTCCACCGCGTCCTGCGCATAGCTGATCCGATCGATCCCTTCCATCTGCTTCGCCTTCGCGACCACCGCGTCCGCATCCTCCAACTCCCGCGTCTCTATGACGATGGAATTGGGCACCGGGTTCGCGCGGAGGCGATCCAGGATATCGGCGTTGTCGCCCCATTGCTCCTTCCAGTTCTCCAAATTCTCATCTTTTGTACGGAATACAACGCTCAGGACGCCGTCTGTGTCGCGAAAATTCGCCATCATTACTTCCGCCGCGGCCCGATCCGTCTCATCCAAAAGCTGAACCTCTATCGTATCGAAATTCTCTTTTACGCTCTCCGAAATATTGTTGATGTTCACCAATACGATGAAAAAGAAACCCAAAATCAGTCATATCGCCGTGATCGAAAACAGTGAAGCGACCGTCATGGCCATGTTCCTGCCGATCTGGCGCAACGCCTGTCCTACCGAGTGTATGAATCCGAAATTCATAGCTTAAACAACCCTTCATCCTCATCGGTTCCGGTAGGCTCATCCTCGGGATGGTACATGCCGCTCTGCTCATCCCGTACCAACCGGCCGTCCCGAATGGCGACCACCCGCTTGCCCATGGCGTTCACGATCTCCTTGGAGTGTGTGACCATGAGGACCGTGGTGCCGCGCTTGTTGATCTGGGCCAACAGCCGCATGATCTCCCAACCCGTCTCCGGATCGAGGTTCCCCGTCGGCTCGTCGGCGATCAGTACCGCCGGATTGTTTACAATGGCTCGGGCCAAGGCGACCCGTTGCTGTTCCCCGATGGATATCTGAGACGGATACTTGTTGGCCTCGGCGCTGATGCCGACGAGATCCAACATCCGAGGCACCTGCCGCTTGATCGCCCGCCGCGGCGTCTGTATGATCTCCATCGCGAAAGCGACATTCTCAAACACGGTTTTCTTGGGAAGGAGGCTGAAATCCTGGAACACGATGCCCATGCTTCTTCGGTGTTTCGGAATATCGATGCTCTTGAGGCTTGTCACGTCGGATCCGTTGAAAAATATCTCTCCCTCGTCGGCGTCCAACAGCTTGAGCAACAGTTTTACAAAGGTCGATTTGCCGGCGCCGCTGGGTCCCACGAGGAATACAAACTCCCCTTCCTCTATGCGAATGCTCACATCCTCGATGCCGATGTTCTCGCCGTATTTTTTTGTCACATTTTTGTACTCAATCATCGTTATCTCAATATACCGCGTAAAATAGCCGATCGACGGCGACATACATCCTATATTATATCGTACCCACAGATGAATATCAAATCCTGCCCAATTAAAAGTGTGTTACAGCGGCGGGAAGCGGCCTCCGTCAAGGCTGCCGCGACCGCTGCAGGGCCTCGATCCGGTTGCTCAAAGGCAGACGATCGCGCAGTTTTTCGAACGGTCCCGCAAGCGACCGCGCGATCTCGGGCAGAGCGTATACCGTACAGCAATTGTATTCCGCGGCGTAGACGTCCGCCGGGGAAAAGTACGGTATCTCAAGGGCGCCGCGCACCTTCAGGAAGGCGCGCGCCTCCCGCCGGTTCACGCCCGGATTGCATTTGTTGAGGAGGTAGACGATGTCGCCGCCCGACGATTCATAATCCTTGAACAATTCCAACTTTTCACGGTCGGCCATCATGCCGGAAGGCAGGGGATCGACGACGGCGCATACGCGATCCATGTCGTCCAATATCTTGCGCAGTTCGCCGATCCGCGCCCCTTCTCGATCGAGGGACAGGCCGAACGCCCCGTTGACGTCGCAGATCACGGCGTCGCCGGCCGCGTTGTCGATGAGCCGTATGAACTCGACGATCTCGAACCGATCGAAACTTTCGCCCGGCACGCGCAGGATCCAATTGACGCCCCCGTCGAAATTGGAAAGCCCCCGGACGGGCCGCCCTTGCGACAGCAACCGATAGAAGGAGACATACTCGCGTCCCGCGAAATGCTTGTCCATGCCGACGCGATCGTAGTCGAACCCGCAGGGCGGTCGGTTGACGTCGTTGATCTCCACGACGGCGGCGGCGAGGGCGTCCCGCCGGCGCCGTCCGGACGCGCCGCCCCTCCGCCGTCGCGCGTCCGTTCCCCCGCCCGCAGGATCGCCCTCGGCGATCCGCAGCCCCGCGAGGTACTCCGCGAACGCAAACGCCAATGTGGTCGCGCCGGCGCCGCCGCTCAGCCCGACAAAGGCGTACTTCATCTTCTCGCGCCCCCCTGCGGAAGGCGGCGTCCGTCGCTCGCGGGAAAGTCTTCGATCGAGGATCGGTCGCGATCGAACGTCCCGGCTGTTGATATCGCTCGCACCATCGTCAAACATATCCATATAATAACATTAAACACAAATCATGTCAATGTGTTCCGTGGATATCTTTGATCCGCTCGCTCGCTCACCCGCCCGCGAGGCCGAAGCGATCGAGGACCTTGCGTTCTATTGTTTTGTTCAGGATATTGTCGATCACACCGGGCGCCTCAAAGCTCCGGATGCCGTGTTGCGCGAGATATTCCGAAGCGCCGGGGCCGATCTTGCCGACAAAGACCGCCTCGCAATCGTTCAGGATCGCGAGCGCCGCGTCAAACGCGCTTACGGTATGCGCCCCCTCGTTGCAGGGGGGAAGGATCGTTCGGCGTTCGACGGATTCATACCCCGAGCCGTCAATATCGACGATCAGGTATTCGTTCGCTTGTCCGAAATGTTTATAGACGGTCAACCCGTCGTTTGTAGCCAACGCAATGCGATGTTTCATCCGTGTGAAAAGGTGTCCTCCATACGTTTCTGATAGACGCGTCCGCCGTAGTCGGGGCCGCCGATCATCCCGATCGCGTCCGCCCGGCAATGTTGGCAATGCCGAAATACGGGCAGATATTGCTCGGCCTTCCCGCGCGACGCGTCGATCTCCACGCAGCCGGGCGCCCGTTCGTCCGCGAGCAAATGTTGCGGAATCAGCGGGATGATATTGAAGATGCTCGCCCCTCGCTTCGCGACCGCCCGCGCGATCGTCCCGATATGCCGCCCATTGATCCGCGGGATGAGCACCGTGTTGACCTTGACGATGATGCCGGCCCGCGACGCAAGGCGAATGCCCTCGAGCTGGTTTTGGATCAGCGTGAAAGCCCCCTCCGCGCCGTCAAGATACACCCCGTCCAAGACAATGCCGCCGTTTATCCGCGCGAGGATGGCCGGGTCGACGGCGTTCACCGTGACGGTGAGCGTCGACACATCGGCGTTCACCACCTCATCGATCTTCCTCGGCAAGAGCAGACCGTTCGTACTCATGCAGTGGATGAGTTCGGGAAACCGCGCCCGGATATTCGAGAAGGCGCGGAACGCGTGATCCGTCGCGAGCGTATCGCCGGGTCCCGCGATGCCGACGACGGTAATGTCGGGAAACACCCGCAACGCTTTCCGCACATAGTCAGCGGCCTCCTCCGGCGCGACCAAGGTCTGCGCGACGCCCGGACGGATCTCGTCCGCGTCCCCGCCGACGACGCGGGAGCAGAATTTGCAACGGATGTTGCAAGCGGGACTGACGGGCAGGTGCATCCGCCCCTTGTTGTTTCCGGCATTGAAGCAGGGATGCAGATTCCGTATCTTTTCGTGTTCCATCTTCATATCTTCATATCGCCTGCGCCGCCGTTTGTACGATGCCGCTTTCGATGGCGAGGATTTGGTCGGACCATTCCGAGGCCCAGTCGCGCAGGGCCTGCAGATCGAGCGGGTTCGGCGCCTTGGATATCTCGTGTTCGCTGACGCGGCGCGCCAGTTCGCGATAGATCCCCGCCTGCGCCGAGTCCGGTTGCGCCTCGATCGTGGTCTTGCCGTTCAGTTCGCTCTGCGTGACCGTGAGGGAGCGCGGGATGTACTGCATGACCTGCGTACCCGTGCGTTCCACAAAGTCGTCGATGATCGAGCGCTGATACCCCGAATCCGGCGACACCGAATTGGCGATGACGCCGCCCAACAGCGCGCCGCCGGAATTCGAATACTTTTGGATGCCCTTGAACAGATTGTTCGCGGCGTAGATGGCCATGAAATCCGAAGAGGACACCGTGAATACGTGCTGTGCGATGCCTTCGCGTATCGGCACGGCAAAGCCGCCGCAGACCACGTCGCCGAGCACATCGTAGATCACATAGTCAAGATCGAGTTCCTCGAAGATCTTCTGCTGTTTCAGCATCTGTACCGCCGTGATGATGCCGCGTCCCGCGCAACCGACGCCGGGCGCGGGGCCGCCCGCCTCCACGCAATAGATGCCGCCGTACCCCTCAAAGATCGCTTCGTGCGGA
>JAISGB010000124.1 GCA_031263335.1 Eubacteriales Family XIII. Incertae Sedis bacterium | reverse complement strand
CGGCGCGTTCACATTGATGAGGGGGGATGTATTGTTCGGATACACAACCTTCTCACCGTCCGCGATGATGTTTTCGAGGGTCAGCTTGCCTCCGGATCCTACGTTGAACAGAGCGATGTTCGCACTGTCCCGTGAGACGGTCACGGGCGCGCCGATCGCGCCTTCCGAGGTCTTGATCGTGATATCCTTCCCGTTTGCGATCGAAGCCTGTGCGGACATCCGAACATTGTCCATCACGCGGATGGTCGTCGCATTGTCCGCCGTCGCAACGGTTACCGCCCGCTCGACGGTCTTGAAGGGCGAATCGATCGTGCCGTAGCCATTCACGTCGTCTCCGAGCAAATTGGATACATAGAATTCCGAGATGATGCCGAGGGCGTAGCTGTCCTCGCCTTTCTTGACGATATGATGCGGCGCGGTCTGATAGAAGTATTTCCCCGCTTCCTCGTCGGTCGCGCCGTTGTCGTTTCTCCTCGCGACGACATCATCGGTCGAAGCGCCCACCTTCCGTTCCACATTGACGTGGGCGTCCGCGCCGAGCGCGCCGAATTGCGATATCGTCAATGAGGATGAGGGGATATATATGCCGTTGTCGGCGTTGTTTTCTCCGATGCGGACATTGCCCGCGAGGGTCATCGTGCCGGCGTTGTAGTACACGGCGCGGCCTGTCGTCGCGTTGTTCGCCGCGATAAGCGTCTCGCCCGTGACGGTCAGCTTTGATCCCGAGAAATAGATACCGCCTCCGTTTCCGGCGGAATCGAGTCCTGTGGCGGTGTTTCCCTTGATTGCGACGCCGGAAAGGGATATCTCGACGCTTGTCCCCGCGTAGATCCCGCCGCCGTGTATGGCCGTATTGTTTTCGATCCTGTCGCCCGGAAGCTCGACATACGCGCCGTTCATCGCGTAGACGCCGCCGCCGTTCCCGTTCAGAGCGCCGCCTATGGCCTCATTGCCATAAAGCGCGCCGCTCAACATAGAGAAAGAGGCGCTTGCGCCGATCACGCTGATCGCGCCGCCGTTCGTCGCCTTGTTGTTTCGGATGACCGCGCCGTTTTTCATGGTGAAGAAAGCCTTGCTTCCCGACGGCACATTCAGAGAGACAAAGGAATATCCGGAATAGACGGCTTTGACGCCGTCTGCGATGATGTTGTCGAAGGTCAACGCGCCGCCCGCGTCCACGATGAACAGATTGCCGGCCGCGGCGCGCGAGACGGTCGCGGTTCCGCCGATGGCGCCCTCGGAAGTCATGACCGTGATATCCTTCGCGTTCGGTATCGTAAGCGTCGAACCCATGGAAATATTATCCATTACGCGGACGATCGTAGGTTGGTTCGGCGCCGCGGTGGACACCGCCTTGTTTATGGTGGCAAAGGGCGCGTCGATCGTGCCGTAGCCCGTAGCGTCGTTTCCGTTGGACGCTACGTAGAAATCAGCCGACACCTTGAGGATATAGGTGGTATTGCTCCCCTTTCCGATGCTGTATTGCGGATACTGATAGAAGTATCGCTCCGCTTCCGAGTCGTTGGTTGATGAAACGGACTTCGTGACGATGATCTCGTTCACGGCGGCGTTGCCGGCCTTCAACTCCACATTGACGCGGGCGTCGGGACCCAGATCCCCCTGTTGCTTGATGTCTTTGCCCGACATGATGTAAATGCCGTTGTCCGTATCCGATTGCCCGATGCGGATGTTTCCCTTGAGCGTCAGCGTCGTCCCGCCGTAATAGATCCCGGCGCCGAACTTCGCGCTGTTTTCTTTGATGAAAGAATTTCCCTCGACGGACGACGCGCCGCCGGAATAGAGACCGCCGCCGGCATTCGCCGCCGTGTTCTGCTTGATCGAAGCGGTGACGAGCTTTACGGAGGTGTTGGATCCCGCATAGATGCCCCCGCCGGAATCTCCCGCCTCGTTCCGCTCGATCGAAACGACATCAAGATTGACGGAGGTGTAGGGACCCGCGTAGATACCGCCGCCGTTCGTCGCCGCTTCGTTATCCGCGATCTTGCCGCCCGTCATGTTGAATGTCGCGGATCTGTCGGCGGCGTTGGCGTTCAGATAGACGGCGCCCCCGTTTGTCGCCGTATTTCCCGTGATCTCGCCGCCCGTCATGTTGAACACGGCCTTGCCGCCGTTCGCCGTTTCGCTGACCGCGCTAACGGCGCCGCCGTTGGATCCCTTGTTGTTCCGCAAGATGCCGCCCGGCTCGAGCGTAAATGTCGCTGTGGCGTTTGCAACGTTCGCGTTGAGATGTACGAGGGACGCATTGTTTGCGACGAACTCCGTCCTGTTGCCGTCGAGGATCAAATTGTGAATGGTCAGGGAACCGTTTCCGTTCACCGTAAACAGGTTGCCGGATACAGTGCCGCGAGACACCGTAACGATCGCGTCCGTATCCTCCCATTGCGAAATAGTGATGTGCTTTTCGGCCGGCACCGTCAGAGGCGCGGACATCGCCATATCGTCCATGACGATGACAGAGGCGTTCGGGGAGGGTTTCCCCACCGCCAAGCCGAATGCGTGCGATATGGTTTTGAACGGATTGGAAAGGCTGCCCGTACCCTGCGTATCGCTCCCGTAGGTGGCGACATAGAGATCGTAGGAATCGTCGAGGACGTAGTTGTTGTTCCCCGCGTCCGCGACGACCTTCCTTCCCACGGGCATCCAACTGAGCCTGCGGGACTCCGAGGAACTGACCGTACCGACCTCCTCCAAGTTCTTGGTCGCGATCACCGTACCCTTTGCCGCGTTCATCTTTCCTTCTATGAAGATATGGGAGGAGGGATCCAGATCCCCCGTGACGGTTATCACACTGTTCGGCCCCATGAAGCAACCGCGGTCCAAGATACCGGTTCCCACTTGGGGGTTCCCTTCAATATTGAAGGTCCCGTTGTAGAAATACAGGTCGTGGCCGCCGTTTTCTGACTCATAGGTTTGATTGCCCGATACTTCGCCGCCCGTCATCGTGAATGTGCCGTTGCCCGCCAGATAGACGCCGCCGCCGTATCCGGTAGCGATGTTGTTCGTGATCTTGCCGCTTTTCATGACCAATGTGCCGCCATTGATCGCGATCAGCGAGGCGCATTGATCCACATTGGCCGCGTTGCCGTCATAGATGACGTCCTCCAACGTCACCTTTGCGTTCGTTCCGACCGTGATACAGGAAGCTGTGTAACCTATCGCGCGAACCGCGCGAACCGGATCGGCGGCTTCCGCCCACCGCTTGACGGTGACGTCGCCGACGTTGAGGCTCGCAACGGCGTTGAAATTGATGTCGGACTTGAGGGAAACCGTTGTAGATATGGGATCTTGGCCGATCGGACTCTGTGGCAATTCGAGAAAGGCTTTCGTGATTGTCGCGAAAGGCTTTGAAAAAGAACCGTTGCCCACAACATCGCTGCCATTGTGGCCCGCGTTGGCCACATAGAAGTCGGTTTCGCCCAATTCCAAGACATAGGCCCTCGCATTCGCTCCCGTACCGCCGGCGATATTGTAAGCGATGGTGCGCCAATAAAGGAAAACCGCTTCCGCCGTCGTGGGCGCCGGGGAACCGTCCTCCTTGACCGCGATCCGGCTCCCCACGGTGACATTGGCCTTTCGGTCGATGTTCACACGGGAACCCTCGCCCAACTCCCCGCGGATCGTCATCACCTTCTCCGCCGCGACATAGATGCCGTTGTCGTTTTCATCCAAGCCGATCTTGGGGGTCCCCGCCACGCCAAAGGCGCCGCTGTTGAAGTACACGGCGCTGCCGTTCCCGGCGGAAGTGTTGCCGCTGATCTCGCTGTTCGTCACCAAGAAGGCGGCGGCGGCGCCGTCCACGCGGACGCCGCCGCCGTCTTCCTTCGATACATTGTTTCGTATGGCGGCGCCGGTGAGATGCAGATAGCCGTAGAGGGAGACGGCCGCCGAACTGTTCGGCGTATGATTGCCGTCGATGACGATACCCTCGACCGTCAGCGTGGAGCCGGGCAGGACGGAGAACAGATTGCCCTTGAAACTGTTCTCTTCATTCGCCATATTGCGGTAACGCAGGACGGTGATCGCCCGGTCATCCGGGATGTCCGGAGACTTGCGCAATGTGATGTTTTTGGTTGCATCCTTGATGATGGTGACGGTCTCGCCTTGTACGATGTCCGTCATCAGGTATATGTTCGCGTTGGCCGACGCCTCGTCCACCGCGTGTTGGATGGTCAGATAAGGCTTCCCCCATGTACCGTCGCCCGCCGAGTCATTGCCCTCGCTCGACACATAGATGTGGGACACATCGGACGGGGCATCCATCGGGGTCATTTCGCTAAACGCCGCTACCCCCCCCCGTGTTGAAATTTCAACGTTTTTATCGTTCCGCGCCACCGTATCCGCGTTTTTGTCGTTCTGCGTCACCGTATCCGCCGCTTTGGAAGGTTCCGGTTCCGGTTCATCGATCGGGGCGCCGCCCCCCTCGTCCGCCTCAACGATGGCCGACGGCGTGCTGCTCCCGTATGCGAGGAGCGCGCTCTGCGGCATCGCGATATTGAGAATCACGGCAAGGCTGAGCAGAAAGGCGAGCGCTCTGCGCGGATTGTTCCGTCTCGGGACGCCGCCGGCGCCGCCGCGCCCCGCGCGAAGCGGCGGGGTCAATGCCCCCGCCCCATCGTTCACATACGTAGCATGCCTACCGTGTTCCTGCCGATTCTTTTGGGTTTCGTTCATCATTTTCACTCTCCGTTCCCCCTTCACACACATCTTTTCGATCATCTTGATCTACCTCGGTTGGCGAACGCGCCACTTTTCCTTACTATAATAGGCTCGAAATCGGTTTGGTTTACTGCTTTTTCGTGAAAATTTTTTACTTTTGTTCGAAACAGTTCCGGGGTTGAAACAGGACTCCCCTATTACCTATACCCAAACTTTCGGGGGTTGAAACATAAAATTCGATTATTTTTTGTTTTTTTGTTTTGGATTTGCGAGCCAAGACGGGATTTTAGATGCTTAAATCGAAAAACAACTCTCGCTCCCATGCCGAAAACACTCCGCTTATGAGCGCCCGAAGTTCGCTGAGCTTTTTGCAAGCTCATTACATCCGCCGTGTACTTTTTCGGTTGACAGCATGAAGCGTCTTGTGTTACAATGTAACACAAGGGAGGTGTTCACCATGGCCCAAACCGCGCTGAAAACAAAGACGCTCAATATTCGGACAACGGAAGAACATTACAATGCCGTACAAAACCTTGCCCGTTTTGAAGGCAAGAGCGTTTCCGATTTTGTTCTGGACGCCGTTATTGAAAAAATCGAAGACTGGGAAGATTTACAAGCCATCCGGGAATATGAGGAAAGCGTTTCCGACGGAAGCGTAAAATACTGTACACTCGATGAGATCATTGAGGGGCATAACCTTGACGTATAGACTGATCTTCACAGAGACCGCCCAAAAGCAACTGAAAAAAATCGACAAGTACCAAGAGCGAATCATTGTCGGTTGGCTCCAAAAGAACATATCCTGCGCCGAAAACCCGAAAGCCCACGGCAAAGGGTTGACAGGAAATCTTGCGGGCTATTGGCGATACCGCATCGGCGATTATCGAATCGTCTGCAAAATCCACGATGCTGTTTGCGAGGTCATCGTAATTCAAGTCGGACATCGAAGCAAGATATATTCGTGAAACGAATCCGCCGAAAAGCTGCCTCGGTTTTTCTCTTGGCAAAGCTCGGAATTTACATCATAACATGGATGAAAAACCTTTCACGCGCTTGACAAGTCCCCGCGTCGCGTATTAAAATGTTTATCGACGAAAGGCGATAAATCCTGAAAATTACACGGTGTATGGTTCAGACTTTCGACAGTGGGGATCTTAAGGAACAGGCAAACGAAAGGGGATTTGATGCGTATCAGAAAAGCCGCGCAGGATTCATCGGATGGGGAGATCGAACGGATCGCAAAGACATCGGACGCGTTGGCGCACCCCGCCCGCATACGGATATTCCGTTATATTCTGCACCGCAACAGCGAAAGAAGACCTGTCCGCAACAAGGATATTGTGGCCGCGTTCCCGTTCGCACAGGCGACGATCTCGCAACATCTGAACAAGCTGATCATCGGCGGCCTCATCGAGGCGCGGCCGGAGGGGACGTCCACCTATTATTACGCCAATATCGGAAGAATAGGGCAATACGCCCAATCGCTGAAGCTGTTCAAATGACGGCAAGGCCCGGTCATTTGTGATAGGTCTCATTGTTCAGGATCTTAAACGCTCGGTATATCTGTTCCTGTAGGATGATCCGCGCCAATTGGTGCGGGAAGGTCATCTCGGAAAAGGAAACCCGAAGATCCGATGCGTCAAGCGCTTCTCCCGACAGGCCGAGGGAACCGCCGATGAGAAAGGCGACGTGACTCACGCCTCCCACCGCAAGCGAGCGGAGCTTCTCCGCGAAGGCTTCGGACGAAAATGCCCGTCCGCCGCGATCCAACGCCACGACAAAGCTCTGCTTTCCGACGGCGCGCAGGAGCGCTTTCCCTTCCGTAGCTGTGACGGCCGCCTCATTCGCGGGACTCGGGTTTGCGGGAAGCGGCGATTCCTTTACTTGGATGATCTTGATCCTTCCGTAGGCCGAAAGGCGTTTGATGTACTCCGCTTCGGCCTCCCGCCAATATCGCTCCTTCAGCGTTCCGACGCAGACAATCTCGATATTCATATCTCAAACAGGACACTCAGCCGATCCCGCAGAAGGGGTTTCAGATACAGGTCGCGACCCGAATAATAATCCATCTCCGCGAGCATGTTTGCCACCGTGTATTCCGCCAACCGCGGCTTGTTGTTGTCTCGACTTAGGTGCGCGAGCAGGAAGCAACGCGCCTTTCGTTCCATCGACATGATGTCCAAGATCGCCGCGCCCGCCGCGACATTGGACAGATGGCCGTACATCCCCTCGATCCGCTGTTTCAAAAACGACGGATATCTCCCGTTCCGAAGCATCTCGATATCGTGATTAGCCTCCAGAACAAGGAGGTCGGCGTCGACGGTCTCGCTGAGGATCGCCTCGGTGAACACGCCCGTGTCCGTTACGACGCCGATCATCTTTTCACCGTGCCGCAAGCAGTAGCCTACGGGATCGGCGGCGTCATGGCTCAATGCAAAGGTCCGTATTTCAATGTCTCCGACCCGAAAGGCGTCGCCCGTGTCGAACAAGGATCTGCGCGCTTCGGGGATATTGGCCCGCACGCGCGCCAACGTATCCTCATTGGCGCAGACCTTCGACTGCGGCAACCGACTCAAGGTGGCGGACACGCCGCTCACGTGGTCGCTGTGTTCGTGCGTCAGCAAGATGGCCTTCACATCCTCCGTCGCGGTTCGCGTCCGTTGCAATCCCGACAGTATCCGCGCGGCGCCGATCCCGGCGTCAATGAGGACGGCCGTGGTCTCCGTCTTGACAAGATAACAATTTCCGCTGCTTCCGCTGGAAAAGGAACAAAATTTGAGCGTCATAAATCCTCCGAGCCTCACACCATCGACACCCATTATACAGGATTTTCTTCGTGTTTGTACAGTCGGGGTTGCGTACAAAGACAGCGGGGATTTTTCATATCGTAACTACTCAACGGTCACGCTATTAGTTGCGAGGTGGAACCTCGTCACATCCTATACGTTGCGTATTCCGGAACCCAATGCCTGTTTTGTCTTCCGGCTGCGAGCAACGCGAGTCTCA
>JAISGB010000095.1 GCA_031263335.1 Eubacteriales Family XIII. Incertae Sedis bacterium | reverse complement strand
CGCCCGCGCCGAGACCCGTATCTACCAGCAAGGCGTGATTCTTACCCGCAAACAGGAAGGCGCGAACAAAATCGTCCTCTATTCGCCAACCGGTCTCATCGATTTGCGCAACCGCGTAAACATGCTCGGTCATAACCGATCCCCCTTTCGCGCCCGCAAGACGCTTTAAAAAGCCCACTTACAATCTACGGCAGATCTGCCAAATGTATCTTTTGGCCCTGCTCGATTAATTTCGCTTGAAGCCGCTCTGTATCCATTTTCGTGAAGTCGCTCGCGAGCGAGGCCGCCGTACCCGCGGCCTCACCTGTAACCGCGCACGGCGGAATGACCCTTGTTATATCCCACATCGCGTCCGTGACGGAAATACAACGTCCCGCCGCAAGAAGATTTGACGTCTCCTCGCCGTGCAGACAGCCGAACGGAATCTCGAAAGAGGGCCCGCGTCTGCGCCAATCACCCGTCATGCCGATGCTGTCCTTCATGGGAACGCGGTTTTCCGATTCATCGAGCGTGTATGCGCCAACAAGTCTGCGAGACATTCGCACAAGCGGAACAGACGATATTGTTACCGGAACGAAGGCGGCATTTTTTGCGCGATAAGAGAGAATATCCGCCGCCGTAAGGCTGTGCGCCGACAAGACGGCCTCACTCAGCTCCGAACCGTCGACGCCCGAAAACCTGATTGAGGGATCGAGACTTTCTGTCTGCACGGCCTCGACGCCGCCGTCTTCGGACACTTCGTCTTTTTCCGGAACGACGTCCGCAAGCCCGAACATCTTGAGCCGCACCGTCTCGCCGTCAAAGAAATAATACCAACAGGCAAGCCCGTTGCCGCCCGCGTGAAGCGCGGTTCGCGCGCCGGCGCGGGCGCACACGTCCGCGTCTCCCGTACAATCGATTACAGACTCCGCGCGGATCGCGCCGCGCCCGGATTTGTTCTCAATGACAACGTGCTCAATTCTGCTTCCTGATTTTTCCACTGCACAGGCAAGGGTTCCGTACAATATCCGCACGCCCTGCGAGACGAGAAGCGCTTCCGCTTCAAGCGCGAACAGATGCGGGTTAAATTGCGTCATGTACCGATTTTTGACGCGATCATCGTGACTTCCATTCCCTGTCCATGCCCTCGGCTCGTTCGCTTCTGCGCCGTGTTTTACAGAAAGCCGAAGCAGTTCCTCGGCGATACCGTAAGACAGCTGCAGTCCCTCACCGTCGCACAGCGGCAGATAGATCGTGACAAGCCCCAAGGTCGCCATGCCGCCGAGAACATACTCGCGCTCTGTGAGCAAGACGTCCTTCCCGTTTCGCGCGGCCGCAAGCGCCGCGGCGATCCCGGCGATCCCGCCGCCGGCAACAAGCACTTCGCACGAGCCCGATACATGTATACTTTCCTTACGCTCGATGATCGCTTTGTCCATTGATCTTTCCTTCTCATTATACCATAGCGAAACGGTTTATGGTATATCTGTCAAATATCCATGCCGCCGGATACGATGAGCGCCTGCCCCGTAACAAACAGATGCTCTTGCGCGAAAAACAGGATGACGCGCGCCAAGTCGATCGGCTGCGCCACCCGGCCGAGCGGCGTCAGACGTTTCACCGTTTCGTATTCCTCCGGCGCGGAGTCCGATTTCATCGGCGTATCGACCATGCCCGGCAAGACGACGTTCACCGTAATGTTATCCCCGCCGTAACGACGCGCAAACGCCTTGGTCTGCGTGATCGCGGCGCCCTTTGAGGCGGTATAACCGGGCGTGCTGTAATCCCCGCTGACGCCGAGTGAGGACGCTACGTTCACAATGCGCCCAAAACGATTCTTCCGCATCCCCGGTATGACGGCCAAGTTCATAAGATAATGCCCGAGCGTATTCACACGGAAGAATTCAAGATATTCATCCGTATCCTGAGTGTCGAAAAAATCCCAAAACCGCGACCGGCCCCGGTCGATCTTAAGCTCGATCCCGGCGTTGTTGACGAGGATATCAACGCCGCCGAAGCGATCCAATACCGTTCCGACGCCTTCTTCGACGCTATCCTTGTTACTCACATCGACGCTCATCCCAAGAACCTTGTCCGCGTACTTGAGGCATATTTCCTTTGTCCGCTCCACCGGTTCGGATCGTCTGCCGAAGATCGCCACATTGGCGCCGCCCTTCGCCAGTTCGACGGCGACGGACGCGCCAATACCGGTTCCGCCGCCCGTCACAATCGCCGTTTTTCCCCGAAAACCGTATTCCGCATACTGTGTCATACGCCATACCTCTCAATTATTTCCGCCTTTGACGATCCGTATATACCCTTCATCCGCGTTTACATAAACAAAGTCGCCCGTATCCGCCGCCCTCGACGGATCCTGCTCAAAATCAGTCATAACGGGATGTTTCAAAATCATAGCGGTCATAATAGCGATCGACATTGGCTGCGATATCAGGATAGCCGCCGGGTTTGATCCGAACGACGCGGACGCGCCGTAAGCCATGAAGCCTCCCGACCCGCGTATGAACGGCAGTATGAGAATCTTGCCCTTAAACGGTATTTCGTAGAGCGGGTGGCCGCGCTCCACCGTATAGCCCGCGTCCGCCTTTACGTTTCCCCATCCCATCATGGGGCCTTTGGAGACAAGCGCCTCACCCTCTGTTTTGCCGGGGTATAAGGTTCTGCCGCGAATTATGATCTCTTCTTTTCCCATCTTGCACCTCACTGCTTTCATTCACTGCTTCCATTCGCCGCGCCATTTGCCCGTCACGGCGGCATCAATACACTCTTCGGCCGTACCGTACCATATTTGGATTTTTCTGGGGTGCAAGTGGCCGGTGACATAATAGTTTTGTTTTGCCGAATCGGTCGCCATGACTTGATACGGGAGCAACTCGCCGTTCAATTCGCCGACACATGTTCCGGACATCAGTTTC
>JAISGB010000062.1 GCA_031263335.1 Eubacteriales Family XIII. Incertae Sedis bacterium | reverse complement strand
CCTCACCTCGTTGATCGGGCAAGCCAACCGGGTGAAAACAGATCGTCCGGCGCCGGAAAGCCCCGCCATTCAACAAGCGGAAGAAGAACTCCGGGGGTTGGAGGCGCTCAACGCGGAACGAAAAGCGAAAAAAAAGGAATACAAGAAGTTAGAGGGTTCCGACGCGGAACGAAGAGCGAAAAGAAAAGAATACCGGGCGTTGAAGGATCCCGCAGAAGATATAGCGAAGAAAAAAGAAGAAATCCGGGCGTTGAGGGATTCCGTTGCGGCGGATCAAGGGTTGGCGGACGCGCGGCTTCGGCGGGGCGACGGCCAAGCCGACGACAATGTGTCGACGGAACCCGCGCTTTTGATCCATGCGTTGTATATCGCGCTGAGGGACGTGACAGATCCCGGATTCGACCATATGGACGAATCCAAAAGAGAGGAATTGTTTAAAAAGAAAAAGAGTCTGATCGGCGATCTGAAGGCGAAAGCGTCGACGGGCGACTTCGTGTTCAATCTGCGGGCCATGACGAGGGACAAGAAGGGGACGCTCAACGAAAGCGAGGGGACGGCCGCCCAATGGGACGCGTTTTTAAAGCGCCTCAACGCCGTAGCGGAAGCCAAGAACGCAGTTGCCTTTTCGGTTGAAGCAAAGGCTTTGAACGACTATATCGAGGACAATAAGATCCGTGAAACAGCCGACGCGGCCCTGCGCAGCGATATCGCGCCTACGACGGGAGAAGCGATCGACAAGCAGATCGACGGCCTGATCGGTTCAGGGTTGTTGATCGGCAAGGATCGAGATGGGGAAAAGGCCGCCTTGAAGGAGGTGTATCGAAAGGCGCTTGAGGAGCGGATGAAGGGGAAACATGGCCAAGGGGATGCCCTTCTCGCCGCGGATTTGGTCAAGAACGCGCGCGAGGAACGCAAGGACGCGGGGATCGACGACGACGAGACCGGGGCGCGTCCGGCGCTGACGATCGACGCGATCTGCCTCGAACTCACGATCATCACGGCCACGCCCTTCAAGAATATGAAACCCGAGGAGAAGAATGCGTTGAAGGAGCAAAGGGACGTGTTTAAAGGCTTGTCCGCCAAGTTGCATTCCTTCGGAGACATGAATTTCTTCGCAATGACGGTCGATAGGGACAAGTCGAAGCGAACACGGGATGTTCAAAAACTGAGCGACGATTTCAACGCAATGCTTAAATATGTGACCGATGCAAAGAGCGACGAAGACTTCATTGCGCGCGCGGCGGAGATGCGCGACTTCGTCCAATGGTACGATCTTCCCTCCCGCGCGGACGCGGTCATGAAAGCGGAAGCGCCTGTCTCGGAGAAACTGCGGCGGGTGGATCTGGATGGGGTCCTTGGCGAATCCACCGATTCCAAGCCGGAGCAACGACAGTCGGAGAAACAGCGCTTGCGCAAGGCGGTCGAGACCCCTTATGCCCTGTATGGCGCGAATAGGCAAAAGTCCGCAACAGCCGAAACGGACGTGACCGGCGTCGAGTTGGTCTTCCGGGCGCGGGAGGAACGGGAAACCAAATACGGGATCAAGACGGACAAGGTGGGAGGGGCGACGTTTGCCCTCACGGTACTGGCCATCCACAATCTGGCCCGGGACACCTCCGGCGACGCAATATCCGGCGGCTTGGACGATTACAAGGCGAGCTTTAGGGCATTGAGGGACAATCTCGACACGTTCTTCAATCTGGAAGCCATGACGGACGACAATAAAGATAAGTTGGAAGATAGCCATGTACAGCGCCTGAGAGAGGATTACAAGGGGCTGATTGACGCGATCGGATCGTGCAATACGATCGGAGCGCTTCGCGCCAAAACCTTGGAACTGTATAATTTCAGCATGGCGAACAGCTTGCAATTGCGCGCTGAGGCCGCGATCGAGCTAAAACCTGCGGAACAGGAGTTTTCCGAAAAATTGGATCATGCGGTGGGCAAACAAGGACAGAAGGATACCCGACTGTCCGGCATTCGCACAGAGTTGAATCAACTGTACGCAGACCGCATAGGCGTCCAAGCCGTTTCGTTCGAAGATGCTTCATCCCTGCTCAGTGCGGAGATGAAGGACAAGCTCGACAAGATTACAAAGATCGTCGTGATCGGCGAGTTCCGCTCCATATTGCCGCCCAAGCCCTTCGATGAATTCATGAAGGATCTGCAGGATTCGGAGAGCGACGTGTTTAAGCGCGTCACGGAGCGCATCGGCGCCGCTTTGGCCGACGCGGAATTCGAGAAAAAAGACAAGCTCGGCGGTGCGGTGAAGGGATCCCGCTATCGACCGCTTGAAAAGAAAGGCGCAAAGGGGGTCTCTTCGGAGCGTTCCGCCGCGCTCGCGCGGCATCTCGTGAACAAGTTCACGGGTGAGGTGAAGGATTCGAAGAAGACCGCGAAGGAATGGCTCGGCGGGCAGGCGGACATGCAACAAGCCGAATCCTCTCGACAACAGCGGCAGGTCGAAAAAGCCTTCGGAGCCGAGGCGGCGGAGGCGTATAAGAGTACCGTTGTCATCGGAAGCATCGTCGACGGATTGGCCGAGCGTGTGGGCAAGGACAAAACCCTTCATATTTCCAATTACGCGGGCGGAAGCCTCGGCGTGTCGGCCGAGGTCTCCGAGGTCAGCGGGAGCGTCGATCTTGCGCTGACCGTTGAAAACGATCTGAGCATTTCGCACGGGAGCGATGGCCGTTGGAGCATATATATCGGCGGTAAGTTGCAGGCCGATTTCGGTGCGCGCATCAGTACGGATATCGGCGTCGCTTCACTCGGCGCGGGCATCAATGTCAATCTGTCCGGCACGAACGCCATGAAGTTGGACTTCGCCGACGAGTCCAAATGCAAGGAGTTTCTGAACAGTTTCTTTATGGGATACGACCGTTCCGCGCCAAGGGGGGAAGACCCGGGGGCGACCCCGGCGCAACGGAGCATGTTGGGCCTGAGCGAGCGTATTACGCCCATACGCGTCATCGCGGGCGGGGTGTCGCTCGACGCATCCGTCTCGCTGAGCGATAAAGCCGGGGAGATCTTGGGTGAAACGATTGAACGGATCCCGGGCGTCGAAGAGGTGAAGGAGGCGGTGACGGGCGTTGCCGAAAATATGAAGGGGCGGGTCGAGGGCTTCCTCAACCCCGTTGCGGAAAGCGTGGCCGCGTTCACGGAGAAAAAGGGCGGCGCCGCATACAAGTATTTGAGTTCGGGGACAAAGGAAGCCCTGAGCGGTTTCATCAAAAATGCGCGTCTGCCGGCTTCCGTCGATCGAAACGGCCTACAATCGGAACTCGAGGAAATATTCAGCAATCTGGATGAAACGATCGATGGGCTGATCCAGGAAAAGATCAAAGAGCGGATCGAGAAATTCCCGGGCGTCGCCTATGATGGGATCCAAGAAAAGATCACGGAAAAGGTGAAGGAGGCGTTGGAAGATAAGGTGCGGACGATTCTGGTCCTGTTGGGCGCCGAGGCGGTGAAAGAGGACGATCAGGACGACGAGAAGAAGGGCGACGAGAAGAAAGACGACGAGAAGAAGGGCGACGAGAAGAAAGACGACGAGAAGAAGGACGACGAGAAGAAGGACGACGAGAAAGGCGTGGCCGGCACGATCAAAGAAGGGGCGAGCGGTGTGGCCGGTGCGATCAAAGAAGAAGCGGGCGATGCGGCCGGCAAGATCTAGGAAAAGGTGGGCGACCCGGTCAAAGAGAAGATAGTCGCCGCAGTCAAGGAAAAGGCGGAAAAAACAATCGCGTCGATGTTCGGATCCACGTTCGCCTCGATATTGAGCGAGGAAGAAAAGGGTACGGCAGACGAAGAAGGCGAAGAAGAAAAAGAGGAAGAGAAGGAAGAGGAAGAGGACAAGAAGAAGGCAATAGACGCCGAACTCGCGGCGAAGCTGTCCCTCGGAGGAAGGTACGAGACGAGCAGGCCGGCCGCAAACAAGGAGACGGTGATCGTTTCCATGGATGTCGCCGCGTCGGCTTCGGCCTCGCTCACGGCCGTCGGCGTCTCCCTCTCCAAGAGTGCGGAGGGCAGTTTCAGCGCTTCGATCGAGCGGAGATTCACCGATGATAAGCTGACGGGCGCGACCATGGCCCGCACGTACAAGATCGGCGGAGATACGGCGGCGAAGGATGCAAAGGAGATATTGGCCTCCTTCGGCCTTGCCAACGCCGCGCTCGAAAGCGATCTCGGCGGCGAATACGCCGGGTTCAAAGAGATGACCTTGGTCGTTGAGGCGGATATGACGCAGGACGGTATGCGGAAATACCGCGAGTCCGCGGCCAAAGGAAAGACGGTGAATGACATGTTCATCCTCAGCGACAGGGACAATTACGCGGGTATGCGCGTGCGATTGGAAACGGTGCTCGACGAAGCAAGCTATGAGCGCGCCCTGAGCGCGGAAGTGAAGGTCGACGCCCTCGGTGAGGGCGGGGCTGTGCGGGCAGGATTCAAGAAGGGCGCAAAAGGGGAATTGCTTGAATACCGACGCTATAACGCGCGTAAACGCAAGGAAAAGAAGAAATCGGCGTAAATGGCGTGATATCAGGGGTTAAATCCGTCAAGGGGACGGAGGAGTCGCAGGGATCATTCATGTAAAGGCGGTGGACGATTTGAACAGCATCAACTTATTGCCATTCGAGCGAAATCGGTACTATCCGGGGAAACTGCTCACCTCGGCGGATTTCCTCTCCGAACAGACGTATCTCGGAAACAAGAGGCAGTTTATGAACGGCCTCTTGTACGGCCCCGGCATCCTATGCGGGCTGAGCGTATACAACTTGGACGACACTTCGCTCATGGTCGAGTCCGGGGCTGCCGTCGACGGGTTCGGGCGGGAGGTCATCCTCGAAAACTCCGTCGTCCGCAAGGTCTCCGCCCTCGAAGGCTACGACGATACGGACGCCAATAAGCTGTTGCTCTGCCTCCGGTTCGACGAGGAGGATATCCGTCCCGTATACGCGGTCGGCGCCTCCGATACGTCCGGCGGATACGAGATGAACCGCATTCGGGAAAGTTGCAAGCTATTTTTGAGGGAAGCGGAATCCCCTGTTGCGGACGCGACGTCCGAATCGGAATTCCTGAGCAAGGCCGCGATCTACGAGGACGCGGATTACGCCGTGTCTCTGACCGGCCCTTCGGTCGTCCCCGTCGGACACGGCGTGAAGGTCGTCGTCACCGTCGAGAAGCTGTCCGATGAGGACAGGTCCTTTGCCATGAGCGGCGTATTCGGTGCGCCGGCCTTCATCGGACCCGAAGGGGAGCATGAGTTCAAGGCGGAGATCGAGGGGATATCCCCGCAGATGGGTGAGCGCGTCCGGTTCGAATATCTGCTGACCTCGAGGACAGGGGAGGGCGCGGATACGATGATCCTCGGCCGACCCGAGGATATCACGATCTCGGTGGGCGACGACCGGAAGCGCGTATCCTCCAACATCATGCTGCATCTCACGATCTCACCGGAGGCCCCGGAGGATATCGTGGAACGCGAGCTTGCGAAATTCAGCTTGGAGGCGCAGTCGATCGACCGGTCTCAGGACTATGTGAAACTGGCGGAGATATCCATCGAGCGGAACGGCGCCACGGCTATCATCAGCGATGTCAAGGAGGTCGGCGTCAAGTATTACATCCCGACGATCGCGCGCAACGCGCAGAGGCGCAAATACGCGCAGTGGTTTGAGGCCGATCCCGGCAAGGCGCCCGTGAGTGAAGCCGCGCCCGGGGAGCGTCCCGATCGGGATACGGTTGCCCGCGATCCGATCTACGCGACAGGCGTGTGCGAGATACCGCTCGGCGTCGACGACAAGAAGGGCAAGATACATTATTCCAACGAGGTGATCCACGGCCTCGGGGACGGCGACGTATATGTCGCGGCCGGTTGCGAATGCCTCGCGTCCGACGCCAAGTTGGACAAGCAGGCGAAGAATACGATCTATGGCGATCCGACCTTCTTTGAGGACGACGGATTGCCTGTCCCCAACGCGGAGTTGGCCGTGCGCGTGATGAATGAACGCGGCAGCTTCATCGTGGCCGCGCGGCTGAACGCCCATACGGATCTCGTCGTGTTGCTCGTGCGTTGGACGGCCGTAAAACTGCCGCGCGGCGAGGATCGCAATATCGTGGCCCAGCTCGAGAGCGACGCGTCCATCCTGCCCGTGCAGCCCACCGTCGTCCTCGCGCCGAACGAGAGCCGGTTCATCGACGTGCGGTTCAAGAATATGGCGCCGTGCGCGCTCGAATATGAACTGACGGACAAGAATTCCGGATCGATCACGGTGGATGGCATCTATACGGCCTCCAATAAGGAAGGCGTGTACGAGATACATATTTTCAGCGCCGAGAACCCATTTATTTCCACCTATGCCTATGCGGTGGTCAAGAGAAAAGACAGCGAGGACAATGCGTAACGAAGCGAGAGAGGAAGTGAATACGCGGCGGGACGCGGACGTGGTCCGGATCGGCGACATGACGCTCAAGCGCGTATCCGTGATCCGCAGGACCAAGGTGAACGCCGTCTGGGGTTGCCGCGACATGAGCGCGGTGGGCCGGCCTTACTATACCTTGCTGATCGTCACGGATCGAGAGGTTGCGCGTACGCTCGTGTCCGTCTTTTCCCTGTGCGAGAAGGAGACGGAGCGCCCTGCCTATCTGCGGAGTTTTCTGTGGGGCGAACACCTTTGCTATCTGTTCCCGTACCGCAGGGAGCGGCTTCTGTCGGATTTCGCGGCCGGACAGATCACGGATCCGCGTGTAAGCGAGATCATCTGTGTCAATCTCCTGCTCACATGCATGGAATCGCCCCTGCCCTATCCGTTGCTCTCCTTGGGGTTCGCGCAGGGCATGATTCACGTCGAGACGGACAACAGCGTGTATCTGACCTCCGACTTCGATCTCACGGCCCTCGATCCCTCCGTCACGGAGTCGGATTGCGTCGTGGGTTGCGCGCGGATCATGCTCGACGTCCTCGGTATGAATCGCAAGAAGCAATTGAAGAGCCGCAAGTTGCTGTCCAAGAAAGTGGAGCGCGAGGCGTACACGCAATTCTCCGAAGCCTACCATGATTTCAAACTCACGATTTCGGACAAGAAGAAGCGGTCCGCCCTGTTGCGGTTTTTCGGTTTTTTCGCGGAACACAAAGATCGCATATTCAAGATCGTGCTCGTGTTCAGTATAGCTTGCTTTATTCTGGCGCTTGCGATGTTGATCAGCTACCTGATCTTCGGGGACTTTGCGCTTGCCAAGATCTTCGGCCACAATCTGAACATGATTGGGACCGAACACCTGAATGAGAGATGAGGGACGGACGCTTGAAAAGGACAGCAATTTTAATCATCATCATACTGCTTACGCTCGGCGTCTCCGTCGCCATGCTGTGGCCCTTCTTTGAACCGGACTTAAAGAAGGCCGAATTCAGCTTTTCCACCAACTATGACGGGGAAATATACTTGTCGGAATCGCACGAGGACTGTTCCTTCCTGTACAAAGTCGATAAGGAAGGCAATGTCGGGAACATCCTGAAGTTGGACGGCATCATCTCCGGTACCCTGAGCTTGAAGGATTCCGTCTATTTCGTGTCGACGACCTACGATTTTTCGCAGGGATGGTCGCTCATGGAGGCGGACGCGAATCTCAAGGAGGCGCACGAGGTCGCGCGCGGGGATTTTGACCAATTCGGATCCGTCTATACGCTGTCGTCCGACGAGAACAGGGTATACCTGACCTTCACGGATTCGGCGGGCAAACGGATACTCGTCCTGTCCTATACGCCCGGCGCGGACGGGATGACGGGCGAGGGCCTTGTCGGCGTCGAAAACATGGATGTCCACATGGAATGGACGTTTACGGACGGCAACACCGCCGTCGATTATGTCTGCGACGGCGAATCCATCCTTGCCCTGCTTTCAACCGGGGAGGTGGCCCGCATCACGAAGGGCGGGGCGGAATACACGGATGAACTGTTCACGAACTCGACCCTCCGATGCAGGGACGGACGCGTCGTCCTCCTGAACAAGAACACGCGCGAGGTATTCGTCGAGGAGAACTTCCCGAACTTTTCCCGGAATCGCGTCTATGAGAACCTGAACGTGCGGGGCTTTGCCATGGTGGAGGAGGAGGTCATCCTCTTGGCTTCCCGCTCGGACGGGAGCGCCAATCTGTATTTCTCCGAATCCGCCTCGACGAACAGATGGGAGGCAATGCCGGAGATGCGCGTTCCGATTGAGAAGCGCGCGAGTTTTGTGGATTACAAATCCGTGAAGATATGGATCATCGTCGTCGCGATCGCTATCGCGATGATCGTGTCCGCGATGATCGCGGTCTATGTGCGGCGGCTCGTCGTCCGCGTATGCGCGACCTTCGCCGCCGTGGGTTGCTTCATGCTCGCCGTCATGTGCGTACTCGTGTTCATCACGTCCGGAGAGGTCGTCCTCGTGGAGATAGACGCCGCCTCCGGCAAT
>JAISGB010000027.1 GCA_031263335.1 Eubacteriales Family XIII. Incertae Sedis bacterium | reverse complement strand
TCGATCACGGCGCGTACAATGACAGCGCGGGCGTTTTGATCGCCGGCTACGCGCGATATACGGGCTTTCCGTACTCCATTCCGAACGTCAGGGGCTTGGTGCGCGTGGCGAACACCAATCACAACTTCGGTACCGCGTACCGAGGGTTCGGTTCGCCTCAATCCTACACTTGCTCGGAATCGATGATCGATATGCTCGCCGAAAAAATGGGGATGGATCCCTTTGAATTCAGGGCGCTGAATGTGGCGCGCCCCGGGGATCTGACCATCAACAACCGTCCGTACAGGGAATGCAATATGGTCAAGTTGATGGATATGATGCGTCCCTATTGGGAGGAAGCCAAAGCCCGCCTGTCCGGGAAGGAAACGGATGAAACGTATTTCGGCGTGGGAATCAGTTGCGGCGGATTCAATGTCACCATAGGACCCAATGACCGAGCGGAGATCGCCTTGGAGCTGAATCCGGACGGAACCGTCACGCATTTTAACACATGGGAGGATCCGGGACAGGGCGGAGATATCGGCTCATTGGTCCATGCGCATAAGGCGTTGGCGCCCTTGGGCCTGCGGCCCGACCAAATAAGGTTGATGATGAACGACACCCACCTATGCCCGAACACGGGGATCGCCGCAGCGAGCAGGAGCCACTTCATGGCGGGATACGCCACGATCGACGCGGCGGACAAGCTGATGGACGCCATGCGCAAACCCGACGGGACATTCAGGACGTACGACGAGATGGCCGCCGAGCACATCCCCGTCAAGTATGTTGGCGTCTATGATACCACGGGGACCTGCGAGGACCTCGATCCCAATACGGGGGAAGGCGACCCGGTCCAATCGGTGACATACGGTATATTTCTGGCGGAGGTGGAGGTGGAAAAGAAAACCGGGAAGGTAAGCGTCACGCGAGAGGTCGCGGTCGGCGATATCGGCGTCATCGGCAGCGTTCAGGCCGTGGAAGGACAAGCCTACGGCGGCATCTCCCATACGATCGGTTACGCGCTGAAAGAAAATTACGACGATCTGCATAAGCACAGAAACATCGCGGGCGCGGGAATACCGTATATCGAAGACGTACCCGACGACATCCGGCTGATCTTCCATGAACATAAGCGGGAAATCGGCCCACACGGTTCCACCGGCTGTTCGGAACTGTTTCAATCCGGCGGGCATGTTGCGGTGTTGAACGCGATCCATGACGCGATCGGCCAACGCATCTATACGCTTCCCGCATCGCCGGAAAAGGTCAAAGCGGCGATCGATGCGACGCTTCGGGGCGAGACGATCGAGCAGGCAAGATATTTTCTGGGAAACGACATGTACGAAGTCTTGGATGAGATCGAACGCAATCCCGTATGATCGCGAGAGCGAATTACTGTTCGGCGGATTACTGTTCAAAAGTTTAATCAAAACTACTCAACGGTCGCGATAGTTTTGATGGAGTCCGGGTTCCAAGGCCGATTTTGGATCCCGGAGCGTACACAGAAGTACGTGAGGAATCCAAAATTGGTATTGGGTTCCGGAATACGCAAAAATAGCGTGACCGTTGAGTAGTTACCTTACCGAAAGGAAAGTGAAATGAAAATCAAGGCGGCGGTGGTATACGAAAAAGGCGGCCCTTTCGTCATCAAGGAAGTCGATCTCGCGGATCCGAAAGAGGATGAGGTGTTGGTGAAGATCGCGGGATGCGGCGTCTGCCATACGGACGAGGGCGTGCGCAAAGGCGACATCCCCCTGCCCTTCCCCATCATCTTGGGACATGAGGGGAGCGGCATCGTCGAAAAAGTCGGAACGCGGGTGAACCGGCTCGCGCCCGGCGATCATGTCATATTTTCGGCCTACCGATGCGGCGAATGCGAGTTTTGCCTGTCCGGGCACCCCGCAGAATGCATACATATGGTCGAAGGGTCGTTTTCCGGCGCGTATGCGGACGGGACAAGACGCCACAGGGATGAAAACGGCGTTGAACTCCATTCGTTTTTCAGTCAGTCCGCCTTCGCGACACATGTGATCGCAAACCAAAACAACACCTACAAAATAGACGACGATGTCGATATCGCGCTCATGGGCCCGCTCTCCTGCGGCGTGAATACGGGCGTGGGGACGGTCCTGAATATCATAGATCCGCCGGCGGGTTCCGGCATCGCGGTCTTCGGTTGCGGCGGCGTCGGCCTCAGCGGGGTCATGGGCGCGAAGATCGCCGCCTGCACCACGATCATCGGCGTGGACGTCGTTCCTTCCCGGCTTGAGATGGCGAAGGAATTGGGATGTACGCATACGATCAACGGCAAAGAGGTTGAGGACGTCGCGGGCGAAATCCTCCGGATCACGGGCGGCGCCGGTATCGACAACTGTTTTGATACGACCGGCATCCCGGCATTGATCAACGCGGCGATCATCGCGATGAAGCAATTGGGCAAATGCGCGATCTGCGCCGCGATGGAAGAAAACATCATGGATATGCGGCTCACAAGCAGGGTCAGGTCCGAAGCGAAATATCTCATCGGCGTGACGGAAGGCGATTCGAACTATCCGTTTTTCCTGCCCAAGCTCGTCGATTTTTATAAGGCGGGGATGTTGCCTTTCGACAAGATGACCAAATACTACGGGCTTGAAGAGATCGACCGGGCATTTCAGGATTCCCTGTCGGGGAAGGTCATCAAGCCGATCATCCGGTTTTGACGCGACGCGTCCCGCCTCGAGGCGTCGCTTTCCGGTTCCGAATAAATAAATTCCATATTTGGAATAATTGTCAAGCATCGCTTGTGATATATTTTATAGAGGCATGGAAGCAAGGGTGTCCGACGGACGCGACGCCCCGGGACGTTCGAGGGATTTGAATGGAACGATATGTTGAATTTCAAAATATCAGCAAACGCTTCGTCGGGATCCAAGCGTTGGCGGATATCGGTTTTCGCGCAAACGGCGGGGAGGTCTGCACACTTCTCGGCGAGAACGGCGCCGGCAAGAGTACGCTGCTGAAGATCATGGGCGGTTCCTACGCGCCCGACAGCGGCAAGGTCATCCTCGATGGGCATAAGGCCGACTTTCATTCTCCGTTGGCCGCCATCGACGCGGGCGTCAGCATCATCTATCAGGAACGTCAATTAGTCAAGGAACTCACCGTAACCGAAAATGTGTTTATGGATTTCCTTCCCGCAAACAAGCTCGGCGTCGTGAACTTCGCGAAGGCGCACGCGGAAACGCGGAAGATCATCGATATATTCCGTATCCCCATCAAGCCCTCCGATCCGGTCGGCAAGCTCTCCGTCGCCCACCAACAGATGGTCGAAATCATGAAGGCGTATCGGCGAAACAGCAATGTCATCGCGTTCGACGAGCCGACCGCAAGCCTTTCCGACGCGGAGACCGATGTGCTCTTCGATGTCGTCAATCGCCTGAAAGAAGAAGGGAAGGTGATTTTTTACGTATCGCACAGGCTCAAGGAACTGTTCCGCATCACAGACAAGATCATCGTCATGAAGGACGGCCGACTCGTAAAGGAGGTCGTCACGGGGCATGTGAGCGAAGCGGAATTGATTCGTATGATGGTCGGACGGGATCTCGGCGACATCTACAACGATCCGGATCGCAATACGGAGCAAGGGGAAGTGATCATGAAGGTCGAACACCTTACAAACCGAAGGATCAAGGACATCAGTTTCACCTTGCGCAGGGGAGAGATCCTCGGTTTCTCGGGCCTCGTCGGCGCGGGACGCTCCGAAATCATGCACGCCATTTTCGGGGTCGATCCGATCGACAAGGGCGATATCTTCATCGAAGGGCGGAAAACAACGATCAAGGACCCGCGTACCGCCATCGAGGCGGGTATCGGTCTCTGTCCCGAAGATCGCAAGGAAGAGGGACTCGTACTCGAGCGCGTGATTCGGGAAAATGTGACGCTTCCGATCCTCAAGACGGTAGCGAACAGGGGTGTTATCAACAAGAGTAAAGAACGCGGCGTCACCGAACGCGCCATACGGGATTATAACATCAAAACGCCCTCGCAGGAAAAGATCGTTCTCGAACTCTCGGGCGGCAATCAACAGAAGGTCATTCTCGGGCGTTGGATGTCCGCGAACCTGAAGGTATTGATCTTGGACGAACCCACAAAGGGAATCGATGTGGGCGCGAAGGCCGAAATATACAGGATGGTGCGCAATCTCGCAAAAAAGGGGTTGGGCATCATTTTCATCTCATCCGAATTGCCGGAGGTGATGAACATCAGTGACCGCGTCATCGTCGTGAGCGAAGGCCGCGTCACCGGACAGCTCAGGCGGGAAGACGCGACAGAGGAGAAGATATTGGCATTGTCTATGCGCAATTCGGACATGTAGCGTCGAATTGCCGCCGGCAACAGAGAGGAACGCGCGGATGAACCCAAAACAACCCCGATTGAATTCGGGAAACCGATTGAAATCCCTCATTCAAAACAATATCGTTGTGATGATATTGGTGATCGTCGCGATCATCGTCCTGTTTACGATCATCAACCCGAATTACTTTTCCTTTCGGAACATGATGAACATCTTGTACGCGGCGTCCGTCATCGGCTTGCTCGCAATCGGGCAGACCTACCTGATGATCG